>CAMZDH010000001.1 GCA_947305345.1 uncultured Lachnospiraceae bacterium
TCCGGCCGAGCGACGCGCCGTAGGCAAGGTCGTCCATGACGAGCACGAGCCCGTCCGACGGCAGTCCGCAGGTCTTCACTTTCTCGCTGAACCAATGCACGGCCTCCGGCAGCGTTTCCTTCGTCACGAGTTTCCGCTCGACCGTCTCAAACCCGAGGCTGTCCAAAAAGTTCAGCTGTTCGTTCATGGAATTATGGAAATCCGCGCCCTCCGCCTCGATCAGCGCGAACGCGATGAGGTTGACGCACCGCGCCTTCGTGACCGCGGGATCCAGCTGCCGGACTGAGCCCGCGACGAGGTTTCTGGGGTTTTTGTATTTCGCGTCCTCGTCGATCTCTTCATTCAGGCGCTCGAAGTCCGAATAACGGATCACCGCCTCGCCCCGGAGCACGAGTTTTCCGGTAAACGGGATCGAAAGCGGCAGATTCTTAAAGTTCCGCGCGTTGGCCGTAACGACCTCGCCGACCTCGCCGTTCCCGCGGGTGACGGCCTTGAAAAGCCGTCCGTTTTCATAGGTCACGACGACCGTGATGCCGTCCAACTTCCACGACAGCACGCCCGTGACGTCTCCTAAAAAGTCCTGTAGGACACTGACTTCCTTCGTCTTGTCGAGCGACAACGCGGGCTTCTCGTGCCGTTCCTTCGGAAGCGCGGACGCAACCTCGTACCCCACCTTGTCGGTCGGGCTCCCGGACAGCACGGTACCGGTCGTCTTTTCCAGCTCGACCAGCTCGTCGTACAGCTTATCGTAACGCTCGTTCGGCATGATCTCCCGTCCGTCCCGGTAATATGCCCGGGCGGCCTCGTCGAGAATGCCGATCAGTTCCTTCATGCGCTCGATCGCGTTCATCATTTCTTCCTTTGCGGTTTCCGTGCGGGCGCGGCAGGCGCCGCCTTCGGATAACTCTTCCTATGCACGGGGATCTCCATTTTTTCAGACTGCTTCAACAGGGTTTTCAGTTCCTCGCCGCCGAGTTTCCTATAGGTGCCCGCCTCGAGATCGCCGAGCGTGACGTTCATGATCCGGACGCGCTTCAGCTTCTCGACCTGAACCCCAAGCGTCTCGCACATCCGCCGGATCTGCCGGTTCAGTCCCTGTGTCAGGACAATGCGGAACCGTTTGTTTCCGATCTTTTCCACGCGGCAGGCGCTCGTTTCCCGGTTCAGTTCCTCCAAAAAGACGCCCTTTTCCATCCGCTCGAGAAAATGCGGCGTGACGTCCTTATTGACCTGCACTTCGTATTCCTTTTCGTGGCGGAGGCCCGCATCGGTCACGTGCTTCGCGAAGGCGCCGTCATTCGTTAAAAAAATAAGCCCTTCCGACTCCTTGTCGAGCCGCCCGACCGGGTACAGTTTTTCCGGGTAGGCAACGAGGTCGACGACGTTCGTCTCACCCTTAAACGCGCGTGTCGTGCAGACGACGCCCCGCGGCTTATGCACCGCCAGAATGACGCGCTCCGGCTTTGCTGAAGAAACGGGTCTCCCGTCGAGCAGGATCGCGTCCGCGTCGGTCACCTTCTGCCCCTTCTCCGATGGCATTCCGTTCACTAGGATCCGGCCTTCTTCGACCGCCCGGTCCGCTTCCCGCCTGGAGAGGACGCCGCGCTCACTCAGATACTTGTTTAATCTGATCGGTTCCATATCCGTATTATGCCATAGCCCCCTCGTTTTTTCAACGAATGAACATCGCGTCCCCGAAGCTGAAGAACCGGTAACGTTCCCGCACGGCTTCCTGATACGCGTTTAAAATGTGCTCCCGCCCCGCGAGCGCGCTGACGAGCATGATCAGCGTCGACTCGGGCAGATGGAAATTCGTGATCAGGGCGTCCAAGACCTTAAAGCGGTAGCCGGGATAGATGAAAATGTCGGTCCAGCCGCTTTTCGCGGTGAGGTGCCCGTCGTCCGCCGCTGCGGATTCCAATGTCCTGCAGGAGGTCGTCCCGACCGCGATGACCCGGCCGCCCCGCGCCTTCGTGCGGTTCACGATGTCCGCAGCCGTTTCGTCGATCTCGTAGTATTCCGAATGCATGAGGTGGTCTTCGACCTTCGTTTCCTTGACCGGGCGGAACGTTCCGAGCCCGACGTGGAGCGTGATCTCCGCGATCCCGACGCCCATGCGCCGGACCTCTTCCAGGAGCTCCTTCGTAAAATGCAGACCCGCGGTTGGCGCCGCCGCCGAGCCGTCATACTTCGCGTAAACGGTCTGGTAGCGGTTTTTGTCCTGAAGCTTGTGCGTGATGTACGGGGGAAGCGGCATTTCGCCGAGCCGGTCGAGGACTTCCTCAAAAATGCCCTCGTACGTGAATTTCACGAGCCGGTTGCCGTCCTCGATGACATCAACGATCTCCACCTCAAGTTCCCCGTTGCCAAACGTCACTTTCGTCCCCGGGCGGCACTTCTTGCCGGGCCGGACGAGCGTCTCCCAGACGTCTTTTTCCCGGCGCCGTAAAAGCAGGATCTCCACCGCGCCGCCGGTCGGGCGAACGCCGAGAAGCCGCGCCGGGATCACCTTCGTATTATTGATGACAAGGCAGTCGCCCGGACGAAGCTCGCTCGTAATGTTTTTGAAAATGCTGTGCCGGACTTCTCCCGTGTTTTTATCAAGGAGCAGCAGACGGGAATCCGACCGGTTTTCGATCGGATCCTGCGCGATCAGCTCCTTCGGGAGGTCGTAATAAAAGTCTTTGACGTCCATTTCGTTTTATGCTCCGGATGCGCTGTTCCGTGTTTCATTCAGCGCCGAATCGCGAAGGGTCACCGCCGAAATGCCACTGCCTTGTCCGGAGATTTCCGGCCCCCGCGAAAGGTCTTCGCCGCATTTGACGGCTTCCTGCTTCGCCTCTACGGTAAGGTACTGCAGAATGAAGCCGCTGCAGCCGCGGCGAAGGACGATGCCGTCGCCTTCCGACCGCACCGTGACCCGCTCCATCCGGACGTTCCGGCAGTATTCAAAGCCGACGTGCCCTTCGATCACGAGGTCTTCCAGCACCACGTGGTTCGCGTGATAAAACTCCAGATCCCCTTTCAGCACGGCCTTTCCGGTACCTTTGAGGTAAATGCGTTCGTCTTCCGCGCCGGATGCGCCGTCCTCCGCGGGGTCGTTCGTAAACAGCGGCTTTTCGCCGTTCATTTGCACGGTCACGCCGTCCTCAAGGACGATCTCGAGCGGACCGCAAAGACGGATCGTATCCTCGACCGCGATGCTCTCCTTCACGACGACCTTCCGCTCGTCGTGCTTGATCACGCCGTCGATCGACTTCTGCATTTTTTCCGTATCCGTGCCCTTCATCTCCGACGGAGACGTATAGCCGCGAAGCTTGACGATTTCCATGCTGTGCTCCTGTATTGAAAACCCGCTGTCAGCGCCTTTTTTGAGGCCGCCGCTGGCGTCTTCTTTAAAATGTCAGTTTAAGATGTTCCGGATGCGGACGTCGTTCGGAAGCGTGACCCAGCCGTCCGCATTGCGAAGCGCCTGCATTCCTTCCGGATCCGTTTCCGTTCGGACCGCGCCGCCCGTGACGTTTTCGATGAGCATGCTGCCGCAGCCCGGCCGTACGTCGATGCCGGCTTCCGGGGTTTCTAAATTGCCGCAAAAATCAATGTTCCGGATGAATGCGTTCTGAACGTCCGACAGCGTCATGCCCTGCCGGCAGCGCTCCAGGAAGAGATTTTCGATCCGAAGCCCGCTGACGTTTTGAAAGAACAGGAGCGGCGCCGCCTCAGCGTCGTTTTCCCCGCCGCACAGGGACACGTTCCCTTCTCCGTAGATCACCAGATCTCCCGCGCTTTGCATTGCCGGATCCGCGTTCGAGGCTTCATTCGTCAGAAGACTGTCCTTCGCGCCTGCGGGACGTTCCAGCACACAGTTGTCCAATACAAGCGTGAAGCGCTCCGGAAGCGCGACCGCCTTCGGAAGCGTCCATTTCATCGACTTCGTCCGCACGCTGTAACGCGGGATGATCACTTTCCGGCAGCCGTCCTCTAAAGCGAGGCGGATCGCGTGCTGGATCGTCTCCGAATCATTCTCTCTCAGGGTCTCGTTCGCGTTGATGTACTCTCTCATGCCTTCGTCCTTTTTAACGGATCGCCCTTATTCGAGCACGATCTCGATGATCCCGTCGTCCCGGAGGTTCAGCTTCGTGCCGTACGGCGCGGACAATTCTCCGAGGCGCTCAAAAATCTCCCGCGTCTGTTTCGCATTCGCGGGATAGGGAATGCCCTTGAACGTCCGCTCCTTTTCGAAGCCGAGCTCGACGGGCTTCAATTCCGCTTTCACGAGGCGGTTTTTATCATATTCCAGATACGGAATGACCGTCCGGAAGTTGTAATACTGCGTATGGAGGCCGATTTTCCAGTCCTTGTTCCGCGCCGCCAGCGCCTGAATGTCCGTCATCTCCGGGAGGTTGAATTTGTCTAAAAGGTCCTGCGGCTGATGGACGACCATGTTCGACTGGAAGCAGAAATTGCCGAGCGAATAAAAGATCGGCTTGCCCTTGTAGAGCTCGATCGGCTTGAACTGATGCGTGCCGGTACCTATCACCGCGTCAACACCGTGATCGATGCAGAAATGCGCAAACTCCCGCGCGCCGTCGTCGGGCTCGCTCATATCCATGCCCTTGATGGCGTGATCATGCAGCATGACGACGACGTAATCCGCGACGTAATGCGCGTCCTTGATCGCGTTTTCCATGCGCTCTAAGTCCCGCGGATGGCAGGTCGTGACGACCTCCTCTTTTCCCTCGGTCCGGCAGAAGGTGAACTCGCCGATCTTTAACGTCCCTTCGGGCCAGGCGGGGTTGAACCCGTCCCGGATGGAATACTTCAGAACCCCGTTGAGTTCCGTATTCTCATCGATCTCCTGCAGCGCCTGAAAATGCGCGGGATCGACGTAGACCTTCCGCGTCTTTCGCAACGCGTTGAGGCCCGGACGACCCTTTAAGGAACGCGACGCGTAGCCCGCCCTTGCCGCGGGATCAAAAGTAGCGCAGATCGCAAGGAACGCGACGCGGCCGCTTTGAAACGTCCGGAACGCGGGCGCGGCCGCCTTTTCAAGATCCGCGCCGGCACCGGCGAAGGCGACGCCGCGTTTCTTCAAATGTTCAATGGTTTCCAAAAGCCCGTCGGGGCCCATGTCCATCGTGTGATTGTTCGCAAAGCCCATGAAATTGAGGCCGAACCGCAGGTAATGATCGAGCACCCGGGGTTCGCAGCTGATCCACGTGCCGCCGCAGTAGGCCGAGGCATACGTATCCCAGTCCGTCACCGTGGTTTCCAGATTGCCGATCCTTGCGTCGCCGCGTCCGATGAACGCTTTCAGTTCCTCGAAGCCTTCGTAGCCCTCCTCGGGGAGGCCCTGGTTCAGGATGGAATCGCCTGTTGCCGTGATCTTCATCGTCATGGTCGTTCTCCCGGCCGGTCCGCTTTTTCCAAAAAAACGATGCTGTTCATGGACCGCGCTCTTCGTCTCATTATATCGTAATGCCTATGAGAAATCAATGAAAAAGGCCTCCCGGCCGGCGCATTTTTCGCACGTTGGGAAGCCTTTTTTGACCCGTTTTTGCCGCTTTATTTTTTCAGATGCTTCTGCAATGCCAGAAAAACCTCTTCGCTGATGAAATGCTCCATTTTGCAGGCATCGTCCCGCGCGATCTTCGGATCCACGCCCATGCCGACGAACAGGTTCGTCAGCACCGTGTGCCGCTCATAGATCCGCTCCGCGATCGCACGCCCGCTTTCCGTCAGCGTGATCTCGCCCTTCGGGCCGACCGCGATGTGGCCGTCTTTCTTCAAAATACCAACCGCGCGGCTGACCGACGGCTTTGAAAAGCCCATCTCTTCCGCGATGTCGATCGACCGAACCGTTCCTTTCTTCGACAGGACCAATATGGTCTCCAGGTACATTTCACCTGATTCCTGCATCTCTACTCCTCTGTGCGATGATCTGCCGCCGCACCCGGCCGCATCCCTCTTGTTTCTTATTATAAAATAGCATAGACCGCCCCCTCCGTCAAGACCGGGCGTCCGGGCGGTCTCTGCCCCGTTCCGTCTTAGCGCCGGCTCAAAAAAACATTTCAACAAAATGAATGCGTGAAAGTGATTTGCCTAAAAATAAGGCGTTTCGACTGCTTTTTTGTCGGCTGTTAGCCGCCGCTTTCACAGGATCCACATTTTTCACCGCCTGATTTCCACTTCAGGGAAGAACGGGGATTTCCCTCGCTGCTTGGGCGCTTTGAAACAGTTTCTCCCGGCGTTTTCCACTTTTTCCACATCGGGTTTTCACCGAACGCCGGCCGCGGCCGCTCTTTTCAACCGGACCGTTTTACGCTATACTTTGGGCAGAAAGAGAGACGGTCCGTCTCCTTTTCTGTATTAACCCGCTGAAAGTTGGTTGTTGCATGAAAGAATTACAGTTGCATTCAACAATTCTAAATACAGTCGTAGAGGTTCCGATATCATTCATAGACACACACCTGCAGGAGGCCACCGGCCTGGGGCTCAAGGTGTATCTATACCTCTTACGCGCTGTCAACGCGCCTCATCTGGCCCTCTCCGTCGATCTGATGGCGGATCTGTTCAAGGTCTCCAGAGAAGAGATCGTGATGGCGCTCGGATTCTGGGCCTCCCGGCAGATGCTCTCTCTGGAATTCGAATCCGGCGAGCTCTCCGGCATTACCTTACGGTCTTCGGACGGTGCCGTCCCCGCGGCATCATTTCAGACGGCGGCTTCCGTTGCCATGTCTTCTGCTCCTGCGGCAGCGGAAGTTCCGCCGGTTTCTCCTCAAAAACCGGCAGCAAAAGAATCAAAGCGCCATGCTCCGCTCCCGCAGAATGTGCAGTCCCTGCCGGAACGGGAAGCGCACCCGGACGCATTGGACGCGCTGTATGAAGACGAGCATTTCCTCGAGCTTCTGTCCCTGTTAGACCATTACTACGCGAAGCTGAACGGCCGCCCCGCGCCGGAGCGCATGAAGGAGGCCCTGGGCCGCGCGTACCTCATTCTGAACCGCGACGCGGACATGACCGAATACCTGATGGAATACTGTCTCGACGAAAGCCGCTTCGTGCCGTCCCGGCTGGAAAAGACGGCGGAAGGCTGGCAGGCGGAGGGGCTCAATACCCTCTCGCTCGTCAAGTCGGGCACCGCGAAAAAACACCGCATCACGTATCAGATTTTAAACGCGCTCGGCATCACCGGCCGGGGACCCACGCCGTCGGAACTCGCTTACATTACCGACTGGCGGAAGGATTTCGACCACACGCTGGTCATTGAGGCCTGCGCCCGCACGATCGGCGCCCTGCACCGCCCCGATTTCAATTACGTTTCCGGGATTCTGGACCGCTGGAAGGCGGCAGGCGTGCAGTCCCTGCAGGACGTTGCCGCATTGGACCGCGCGCACGAAGAAAAGAAGGAAGCCAAAAAGCAGTCGAATGCCGCGGAACCGAAGTGCACCGTTAGGAAGAGTCGTTTCCGTAATTATGACGAACGCGATATAGACTACGATGCCCTGTTCGCCGGTTCCGGCAACTAAACGAGGTGACTCATGCCGCTTTTAAACCATCAGTATGAAGCCCTGATGCGCGAATACGACGCGCGGCGCATGCAGCATGAGCTCGACGCCGAAGAACGCCGGCAGGCCATTTACAGACAATACCCCGATCTTGAGAAAAACCACGCTGCCCTGACACAGAACGCTGTCAGGCTTGCCAAAGCGCGGATCTTTCATGCGCCGGACATTTCTTCCCTGGAGACCGAACGCGAGAATTTAAGCGAGGAGCGGCGCGAACTGATCGCCGCCGCCGGTCTGACGGAAAATGATTTTCTCCCGAAGTATACCTGCAAGGAATGCGGCGACACGGGCTTTGTCAACGGCCGGAAATGCCGCTGCTTCAAGGCGCGGGAGATCCGGCTTCTCTATGAAAACAGCCATCTGGAAACGCTGCTCTCGCGCGAAAACTTCGACACGCTTCGGATGGACCTCTACAGCCGCGAGCCCCGCGAAAACGCGCCTTCGGTCTATGAGGAAATGCAGAAGCACATCGCGGCGTGCCGCGCCTTTGCGGAGAACTTCCCCGAGGACCCGCCGCGAAATCTCCTGCTCTACGGCCGCCCCGGCCTCGGCAAGACCTTCCTCACGAACTGCATCGCGAAAGCGCTTCTGGACCGCGGATTCTCCGTTCTGTATTATTCTTCGATCTCTCTCTTCGACCGCCTCGCGAAGATCCGCTTCGGGAAGACTGAGGACGACGGCACCGAAGAGCTTGACAGCATGTTCGAATGCGACCTTCTGGTCATCGACGACCTCGGCACCGAGCTCACGAACGCGCTCGTGGAGAGTCAGCTTTTCCATCTTGTCAACGAGCGCCTGCTATCCCGTAAAAGCACGATCATTTCGACCAACATGAGCCTCACGATGCTCGCGAAGACCTATTCCGAGCGCACCGGCTCCAGAATTATCAGCAATTATGAAGCAATTCAGTTGACGGGAGAAGACCTTCGTTCTAAAATGAAACTGGAAGCGGACCACAAGGCCCGTAAGCAGTAAAATACAGTTGCGCACCTGCAAAGGAGATCCTTATGGCTGACGTGAAATTGCAAACGATCCCGGTTGGAAAACTCGGCATCATCGCGATGGAAAACATCCTGCCGCTCGCGGAAAAGGTGGACGCCTACATCGCGAGCTGGCGGAACGAGCGTGAGAAATCCGCCGCCGAAGATGAGATCCATTTCCAAGGCTATCAGCGGGACAGCTATCTCCTTGCCGCCAAGACGCCGCGGTTCGGCTCCGGCGAAGGCAAGGGTCAGCTTTTTGAATCCGTCCGCGGACTGGACGTCTACATTATGGTCGACGTCCTGAATTACAGCCTGACCTACCGGCTCTGCGGTCTCACCAACCATATGTCTCCCGACGATCACTATCAGGACCTCAAGCGCATCATCGGCGCGATCCAGGGCAAGGCGACGAGGATCACTGTCATCATGCCGTTCCTCTATGAGAGCCGGCAGCACCGCCGCACCGCGCGCGAGTCGCTGGACTGCGCCGCCATGCTGCAGGAACTTTTCGCGCTCGGCATCGACGACCTCATTACATTCGACGCACACGACCCCAGGGTTATGAACGCGATCCCCGACAAGGGCTTTGAGAACGTTTCCTGCACCTACCAGTTCATTAAACAGCTCTGCCGCGCGATCCCCGACATCCGGCTGGACAGCGATCACCTCGTGATCATCAGCCCGGACGAGGGCGGCATGGGACGCGCCGTGACCTTCGGCAACTACTTAAACGTCAACGTCGGCATGTTCTACAAGCGCCGGGATTACACCCGCATCGTCAACGGCACGAACCCGATCATCGCGCATGAGTACCTCGGCAGCGAGCTGGACGGCAAAGACGTCCTGATCGTCGACGACATGATCTCCTCCGGCGGCTCCATGCTGGAGGTGGCAAAGGAACTGAAAGCCCGCGGCGCCGGCCGTGTCTTCTGCGCGGCAACCTTCGGTCTGTTCACGAACGGCCTCGAGAAATTCGACAAAGCCTTCGAAGAAGGCTACATCGACAAGGTCCTTACGACGAACCTCACGTACCTGCGTCCGGAACTCTTCGAGCGCCCGTATTATTCGGCTGCCGATCTCAGCAAATACATCGCGCTGATCATCGACAACCTGAACCACAATAATTCTCTGGCGGATCTCCTTTCTCCGACCGAGCGGATCAACCGGTTCCTCGAAAAACACCGCCGCCAGTTCGAGCAGTGATCCTAATTCAAAATACATCGGCCGCGGAGTTCCCCCTGCGGCCGATTTTACGAAATGGACTGAAGGACCTGCTCCAAAGGACGGGAGCATTTTTATGAACAAAAACGATCTGCGTTTTTTTGAAGAATACAAAAAGCTCGACCTTCAGTTAAAGGATCTTCTGGAGGAAAACGCCGGCGTCTCCGCATACCTCGCCGCAATGGAGGAAACCGCGCCCAAGGATCAGGCGGCCGTCCCGGGCTGGAACGCGGATTATCGTCAGCTGAAACATCTTCGCCGGGCAAGGAACCGGCTTGCGCACCAGCCGGAAAACTCGGATTCTGTCACGACAAAGAAGGATCTTCTCGATCTTCAGGATTTTTCGCGAAGGATCTCTGACGGGACCGATCCCCTTTCGCTTTCGCGCGCCGCCGGAGACCGCTCCGGCAGGGTCTCCGAAGAAAAACGCTCCGCTTTGCTCTGGCTGATCCTGTTGCTGCTTCTCGTCGCGGTCCTCACCGGGCTGATCATCTATTCCTTTGTCTCCTGACGCATTCAAATGTTCAACGCGCCGAGCACCTGTCCGATCGGTTCGTTGATCTCAAGATCATTTTCCGCGTCCCGCGAATAGTGGAGATGCTGCTTGTTGATGATCACGAGGTGTTTTCCCCTGAAATACCGCACATAGGACGCCGCCGGGTAAACCGTCAGCGAGGTGCCTCCGATGATCAGAAGGTCTGCCTTCGAGATCGCCTTCACGGCCTTCGAGACCGCCTCCTCCGGCAGCGCCTCCTCATAAAGCGTCACGTCGCACCGGATCACGCCGCCGCATTTGCAGTGCGGCACCGCCTCCTCCGAATTGAAAATGTGATCCGCGGGGTATTTCCGGTGGCAGCGCATGCAGTAGTTCCGCTCCGTTGAACCGTGAATCTCATAGACGGTTTTACTGCCCGCGCGGGCGTGGAGCCCGTCAATGTTCTGCGTGACGACCGCCTTTAGTTTCCCGGCCGCCTCGAGGCGCGCAAGCGCGTAATGCGCCGCGTTCGGCTTCACGGCGCGCGCATCCATCTTCTGCCGGTAGAATTCGAAGAAGACCTTCGGCTCGTTCACGAGGCAGGAATGGCTCAGAAGATACTCCGGCGAGTATCCTTCGAACCGGACGTCGTGCTGGTTGTAAAGCCCGTCCTTGCTCCTAAAATCCGGAACGCCGCTTTCCGTCGAGACGCCGGCCCCGCCGAAAAAGACGATGTACTCCGATTCATCGATGAACCGCTGCAGTTTTTCTAACGCATTTTCCATTTTTCCTCCGAAGCCGCCATGTTCTATGACCGTACATAAAGAACAAGACCCGGCAGAAAGCCCGCCGGATCTTGTCGTGAACGCATTCCTTATTTCAGGATCTTGAACTTGCCGATGATCGGCAGCTCGACCACCTTGCCGCGCGCGGCATTGACGATGCCGAAGACCGCGAGCACGGTGCAGCCTGCGCCGACCGCACCCTCAAGGATCCTGAAGATGAAGCCGATGTACGGGATCAGGCCCAGCAGGCCGAGTACGAAGCACGATACGCCGGCGATGATGCAGTTGATGATGCCCTGGTTCGTATTGAAGCGCGCGGACTTCGACTCCTTCGCCGCGAATAACGGTACCAGGAACAGCGGGCCGATGTACGCAAGGATCGACATCGTCTTGTTGTCCTGGCGGTCTTTCTCCTCGAATTCCCCGGTCCTGTCAGTAATGTTGAAAAGCTCGTTCATAACGGTGGTTCCCCTTTCTAAAAGCAGCTGTTTAATACTTTATCATATTTATGCATATTGCTATGCCTTCAGGATGATAGTATAGTTATAGCCCATTTCCCCGCTGTCTTCAAGGGTTTTTGTCGAAAAAGAGCGCAATTCCCTATTGCGCCCGGCGCAAAAGACGCCATTTGACTTTTCTCAACTTTCGGGTATGATGTTAGTGAGATTTTGATGACGAAAAAGGATTTCAGATGTTCCATAAGCATAAGATTACAGACAAAGAGGTCCAGTTCGTACTCGATCGGACCGATCCGGACACGGGCCGCTATACCGGCACCGAAGACGCGCTCGACGAGTACCGTGATCTCGTGCTTGCCGGTGTGAAGAGCGGCGAGACGGACCTGCTTCAGATCTACGCGGACGCCTGCTACGGCGGCAACAACGCATTTTCCGAAGACTGGAAAAGCGCTGAGAAAGCGTACCTTCGCCTCATCGACGGCACCGATACCCCGCTGCCCTACTGGTACAGCTCGCTCGGCTACATTTACTACTACGGGCGGACGAACGGCGGCATCCCGGACTACGACAAAGCCTTCCAGTATTTCAACACGGCAGCCTGGGCCGGTTTCATAGAAGCTAAATATAAACTCTCCGACATGTTTTTAAACGGTCAGGGCACGCTTCGAAGCCCGTCCAATGCGCTCGAGATCCTGTTTGACCTCTACCCGGTCGTCCAACTGCATCTGGAGGGCGAACATTTTGACTGCAAATTCGCGGACGTTGCGATCCGTTTGTCGCGCTGCCTAGAGGAAGGCGTCTCCATTCCGAAAAACCCGGAAATGGCCTATTTTTTCGCGTTCCAGGCCGCATTTGCGATCGAGAAGCGTAAACGCTTTCACTTCTACGGGGACGACAAGGTGGCGCGGCGGATCCAGGCCGCGCTGAAGCGGCTCGAAAAGGAACTGCCGGACGATTACTTTTCGACGTGCGTCACGCAGCGCGACCCCTTTATCGTGGGCGCGCTCCTGAAATCTGTCCATGACATGGAGATCCGTTTTTTGAAAAAGGGAAATGATCTCTTCCTGATGGCCAAGACGAACCCGGCCGAAGACGATCCGAAGAATTTTCTCCTGACCGAGCCGCGGCTGAAGCTCTGCACCCTGGCGGAAACGGTACTGATGCGGGTCGAAAACCCGACCTATTTCCAGCTGGCGGACGGCGGAGCGCCGTATTACTGCAACAGCATTTCCTACCACGAAGAGGATGGGACGTGGTACTTCATGGACTATGACGAGGCGGTCGCGTGGCTCCGCTGCGACGGCTTCTCATTCGAGTGTTGAGAGGAGACTGTCGATTGCGGCGGATAATGCGGTGACCGGAAGGCCGACGACATTGTCGTAATCGCCGCGGATCTGCTTGACGAGCGCGCCGCCCTTTCCCTGAATGCCGTACGCGCCGGCCTTGTCGAGCGGCTCTCCGGTCGAAACGTACGTCCGGATCGTCGAATCGGACAATGCTTTGAAAATCACTTCGGTGTCCTCGTGAAACGTCTGTTTCACGGGGGCTTTTTTCTGTCCCAAAGAGGCGATGACCGTCACGCCGGTATAAACGTGGTGCGCTTTGCCGGAGAGCATTTTCAGCATTTCGACGGCCTTTTCCGGCGTATGCGGCTTTCCGAGCACCGTCTGATCCAGGGCGACGACCGTATCGGCGCCGATGACAAGGATCGGCTTGCGTTTCTTCGGCCGGAGGCGCTGATACACCTCCGAGGCCTTCTGGTCCGACAGCGCTTCAACGAGCGACTGCGGATCCTTCGCGTCGGTGCGTTCTTCTCCTTCAGCCGGGCAGATTGCAAACTGAAACCCCGCCTTCTTAAGAAGCTCCTTTCGCCTGGGCGACCCGCTTGCGAGCACGATCAAAAAATCTTTTCGTTCCATTTTGATCCTCCATGATCGAAAAAGAGAGCGCATCCCTTTGCAGAACGCGCTCTCTTCTGCCGTAGTCTGCTTTACAGGATCATCGCGACGATCTTCGCGGTCAGGACGACCAGCACGAGCGCGATCGGATAGGTCGCCGCGTACGAGCCGGAGATCTCGTCGGTCCCGGTCGTCGAGATCAGCGTACCGAGCGCCGGCGTCGACGTCATGCCGCCCGTGATCGACGCGAGGTTGTTGAAAATCCGAAACTTAAAGACATATTTTCCAAACAGGAAGCCGACGATCATCGGAACGATCGTGATCAGCACGCCGAGCAGGAAATTGACGACGCTGACATTTGAAATGAAGTTCACGCCGCCCGGTACACCCGCGCCGATTAGGAACAGGGCAAGACCGAGTTCCCGGAAGAAATTCGTCGTCTTCTTGCTGACCGAAATATCCAGCTTTCCGATGTGTCCGATGTGTCCTACGATGAGGCCCATGATCAGCGTGCCGCCGGACGAACCGAGCGAGAAATTGATGCCCGGGATCTTGAAGCTGCCGAGGACCATGCCGAGCGCGACGGTCACCATGAACGGAAAGAAATCGAGCGCATCCAGTTTATACCGCTTTTTGCCGTCGTCCTTCACCGCGATCGACGCGTTTTCCACGAGCTCCCGCTCCTTGTCCATGTCGGTCTTTAAAAAGCGCGGCATCAGCTGAACGAAGAAGACGACGCCGAGCACACCGAAGAGATAGGCAATGCCGTACCCTGCGGTCACCAGATTCTCCGCGTCCGTCCCCTCAAACATTTCCTTCGCGGCGGAGAGGCCGGGCGTCGAGGTCAGCGCGCCGGTCATCAGTCCGAGCGCCATCGGCGTCTTTACCTTAAAGACCGTGATGATCAGCACGGTAATGAGCGCGCCGGTCAGGATGACGACGAGACCCATCAGAAGGTATCCGACGGTCTTCTTGTTGAAATTCCGGAAGAATTTCGGGCCGGCGATCAGGCCGACCGCCGTCACGAAGAGCGCCGTACCGAGGCTTGAAAACGTCGAAAACGTCTTTTTCACTTCCGCGCTGTAAAGGACGATCTCCTTGCCGCCGATCGTGATGGACGGCACATACGACACGAAAATGCCGTACAAAAGCGCCATGACGAGTACGCCCGCCGTCCCGAGCGAAATGCCCTTGATCTTGATGCCGCCGAGCGCATAGCCGAGGGCCGCGATGACAAATGCCGCAAAGAGCGGAGACAACAGGGCTTTGACCACCCCTCCGATGTATTCCATGTGAAAACCCCTTTGATTCGATCCGTTTTCTGTATTTTACGCGCGTTTTACGCCTGAATCAAGCATTTTTCATAAATGCCCGCGCGACGGATCGCTTCAACGAGCGCTTCGCCGATCCGGTCCGGCGTCGGCGCCACGATGACGCCGCAGTTCGTCAGCGCCTCGATCTTCCCTGCCGCCGTGCCTTTGCCGCCGGAGATGATCGCGCCCGCGTGACCCATCCGTTTGCCTTTCGGCGCGGTCTGGCCGGAGATGAACGCCGCGACCGGCTTCGTCATGTGGTCGCGGATGTATTCCGCGGCTGCTTCCTCGCCGGAGCCGCCGATCTCGCCGATCATGACGACCGCGTACGTGTCCGGATCTTCCTCAAACCGCTTTAAGACGTCAATGAAGCCCAGACCCCGGATCGGGTCGCCGCCGATGCCGACCGCCGTCGATTGGCCGATGCCGCGCTGGCTCAGCTGGTTGACCGCTTCATAGGTGAGCGTCCCGGAGCGGCTGATGACGCCGACGTGTCCTTCCTTGTGAATGTATCCGGGCAGAATGCCGACTTTCGCCTTGCCTGGAGAGATGAGCCCCGGGCAGTTCGGGCCGACGAGCACGGTCTTCTTGCCGCGCATATAGTTCTTGACCCGCGCCATGTCGAGGATCGGGATACCTTCCGTAATGCAGACCACGAGGTCGAGTTCCGCGTCGATGGCCTCAAAAAGCGCGTCCGTCGCGAACTTCGGCGGAACATAGATGATGGACGCGTTCGCGTTCGTCGCTTCCTTCGCTTCTTTTACCGTATCAAAGACCGGCACGCCGAGGACTTCCTCTCCGGCCTTGCCGGGCGTGACGCCGCCGACCACCTTCGTGCCGTACTGGATCATCTGCTCGGTGTGGAACCGTCCCTGCGAGCCCGTGATGCCCTGCACCAGAAGTCTCGTATTCTGATCGACCAAGATACTCATTTTGCACCTCCTGCCGCTTCGACGGCCTTTCTCGCCGCGTCTGCCATGTCTTCCGCCGGAATGATCGCGAGTCCGGATTCCTTCAGGATCTCCTTGCCGCGCTCGACGTTCGTGCCCTCCAGCCGGACGACGAGCGGGACCGTCATGCCGAGCTTTTTCGCCGCGGTGACGACGCCCTCGGCGATGATGTCGCATTTCATGATGCCGCCGAAAATGTTGACCATGATCGCCTTTACGTTCGGGTCGGATAATAAGATCTCAAATGCGGCCGTGACGCGTTCCGTCGTCGCGGAGCCGCCGACGTCCAGGAAGTTCGCGGGGCTGCCGCCGAACTTCTTGATGATGTCCATCGTCGCCATCGCGAGGCCGGCGCCGTTCACGAGGCAGCCGATGTTGCCGTCGAGGCTGATGTAATTTAAGTCGAATTCCGACGCGCGCGCTTCCTTCGGGTCTTCCTCGTCGATGTCCCGGAGTTCCGCGATCTCCGGATGCCGCATCAATGCGTTGTCGTCGAAGTTGACTTTCGCGTCGAGCGCTAAAATGTGGCCGTCCGTCGTCGTGACGAGCGGATTGATCTCGACGAGCGAGCAGTCCTTCTCGATGAAAAGCCGGATCATGCCGCGAAGCGTCGCGATGAATTCCTTCTGTAACGTCCCGGTGAGACCGAGCTTTTTCGCGACGCCGATGCCCTGATAGGCGCGGAAGCCGCCGAAGATCGAGACCGGCTCTTTGACGATCAGCTCCGGATGGAGCTTCGCGGTCTCTTCGATCTCCGTGCCGCCCGCTGCGCTCGCGATGATCACGAGGTTCTCGTTTTCATTGTCGGCCGCGACCGAAAGGTAGAATTCCTTTTCGTAGGAAGCCGCGCCGGTGACCAGGACTTTCCGGACGAGTTTGCCCTCGGGGCCGGTCTGATGCGTCACGAGCTGCATGCCGATCATTTTTTCTGCAATGCCGCGCGCTTCCTCAGGACTCGACGCGAGCTTCACGCCGCCGCCCTTGCCGCGTCCGCCCGAATGGATCTGCGCCTTGATCACGCATTTTTCGTAGGCTTTTGTGGCCTCGTAGACTTCTTCCGGGGTCTTGCAGACCGTGCCGGACGGAACGTTGACGCCGTAGGCGCCGAGCAGTTCCTTCGCTTGATATTCATGGATCTTCATGCGTTACGCTCCTTCCACTAATGCGATGCCCTCGTTCAGGGCTTTCTCGTTGATGGCTTCCGTCCCCTTCGGAATGTGCAGGAACACGGCCGATTTGAGGTCTTCGTTCGAGACGAACTTCAACAGTCCGTTGATCGCGCCGACCGCGACGATGTTCGCGGTCATTGCCTTGCCGACTTTTTCGACCGCGGTCCTCAGGATCGGAAGTTTGACGACGCGGTAGCCGTTCAATGCCGCCGGAGCCGTCAGCGTGTCGTCAATGAGGACCAGGCACCCCTCGGGAAGATTCTGCCCGTAGGTGTCGAGCGATTTCTGCGTCAGCGCCATCAGAAACGTCGGATGCTGCACCTTCGTGAAGCCGATCTTTTCATCCGAAATGATGACCTCGGCCTTGCAGCTGCCGCCTCTTGCCTCCGGCCCGTAGGACTGGCTCTGTGCAGTCTGTTTGCCGGCGATCACGGCCGCTTCCCAGGCTTCCTCGAGCGACATGTCCGGTGCGCCTGCGCGGCCGTCACGAAGTTCTCCTTCTGGTTCCGCATCATGTCGACGGCGGAGCCTTTCTTGTTCTTCCGTCCGTAATAGGTCGGGCAGACGTCCGCGACTTCGATGATCGAGAAGCCCTTGTGCGCAATGCCGTCCTGGATCAGCTTGATCGCCTGCGGCACGTGATAGACCGTGGCGTGCGCGGCATAAGTCGCGCCGGCGCCCGCGGCAAGAAGCGCCACGTCAAACGGCCGGTCAATGTTGCCGTACGGCGCGGTCGTCCCGTAATCGCCGGTCGGCGTCGTCGGGGAATACTGCCCGCCGGTCATGCCGTAGATCGAATTGTTCATCACGATGACCGTGAGGCCGATGTTCCGGCGCGCCGCGTGGATCAAGTGGTTGCCGCCGATCGCGGACGCGTCGCCGTCACCGGTGATGACGATGACTTCGAGTTCCGGACGGGCCACTTTGATGCCGGTCGCGAACGCGATCGCGCGCCCGTGCGTCGTATGGATCGTCGAGCAGTCAAAATAGCCTGCGGCCCGGCTGGAGCACCCGATGCCGGAGACGACGACCAGATTGTTCCGGTCGATCTTCAGATTTTCGATCGCCTGCGCGACGTCGCGCATGATGATGCCGTTGCCGCAGCCCGGGCACCAGATGTGCGGCAGGTGCTCCGGACGCATGTATTTGAATACCAGGTCGGAAACGTTCGCGTCCTTTTTACGGACGCCGGTCATATCAACAGCTGCCATGATTACGCCTCCTCGATCTTCTGTAAGATTTCCTGCGGGGTGATGACCGTGCCGTCCACCTTGCCGACGAATTTCACTTCGCAGTGATCGCCCGCGACGCGGCGCACTTCGTGGACCATCTGTCCGTAGTTGTGCTCCGCAACGACAATGCGTTTCACCTTCCGTGTCACCGGAAGAAGCTCCCGCTCCGCGAACGGCCAGATCGTGATCGGGCGGAACATGCCGCATTTGATGCCCTTCTTCCGGGCCTCCTCCATCGCGGTGGCCGCCGCGCGGGCGGTACCGCCGAAACAGTAGATCGCGACCTCCGCGTCTTCCAAATGCGCTTCTTCCACCTGGACGATGTCTTCGTAATTTGCTTCGATCTTTTTCATCAAACGCGTCACCAGCTCGCCCGCGATCTGATTGTTGTTCGTCGGGAAGCCGGACGCGTCGTGCAGCAGACCGGTAATGTTATAGCGCTCGCCCTTCCCGAACGGCGCCATCTTCGGAACGAGCTCGCCCTCCGCGATATGATACGCGAGGTCCTTCGCGTGATACGCTTCCGGCTCGGGGCGGTTGATGACCTCGACCGACTCCGGGATCTCAATGCCTTCGCGGAGGTGTCCGACGATCTCGTCCATCAGGAAAATGACCGGCGTCCGGTATTTTTCCGAAAGGTTGAAGCAGCGCACCGCGAGTTCATACGTCTCCTTGACGCTCGACGGAGACAGCGCGATCATCGGATGATCGCCGTGCGTGCCCCAGCGCGCCATCATGACGTCGCCCTGGGAGGGGCTGGTCGGCAGGCCCGTCGAAGGCCCGGACCGCTGCACGTCCACGACGACGAGCGGGATCTCCGCAAGGCAGGCATAGCCTAAATTCTCCTGTTTTAAGGAGAATCCGGGGCCGCTCGTCGCGGTCATCGCCTTCACGCCGGTCGTCGACGCGCCGATCGCGCAGGCGATCGAAGCGATCTCGTCTTCCATCTGAATGAATTTGCCGCTCACCTGGGGGAGCCGCACGGCGCTCGCTTCGGCGATCTCCGTCGACGGCGTGATCGGATACCCGGCGTAAAACCGCATGCCGGCCGCGATCGCCCCTTCCACGCAGGCTTCATTGCCCTGCATCAGGACTGTCTTTCCCATCGCTCACGCCTCCTTCTTTTCCTGTACGTAGATCGCGTAATCCGGGCAACGGAGTTCACAGGTCCCGCACAAAATGCAGTCCGTGCCCTCTTTCTCCCGTACTTTTTCGTTTTTGACCTCCAGGTGTCCCTTCGGGCAGAATGCGGCGCAGATCCCGCAGCCCTTGCACCAGGCGGTGTTGATGATCAACTCTTTCGCCATGAATGATCCTCCCTTGAGCGGATTCTCATAAACCCGTTCATTCTTATTCTATAATTCTATATATACAATTACAATAAGATATATGCTTGTGCTTTACACAAGAAAAATATTGTGATAAGATGCTTTCGTCAGGTCGATGCGGGGAGGTGCTCATGAATTTTCAGAATCTCGAATATTTTCTCGTCGTTGCGGAGGAAAACAACATTTCACGGGCGGCGGAGCGGCTGCATCTTTCACAGCAGGCGCTGTCCGGGCACATCATCCGTCTGGAGGAAGAGGTCGGCTGCCCCCTGTTCAACCGGAAGCCCTCTTTTTCCCTGACTTACGCCGGCGAATGCTTCCGCGATCAGGCGCGGCAGATGCTGAACTTAAAGCACCAGTCCGACAGCATGATCCGGGACATCCGCGCGAACGAGAAGGGGCAGCTCCGCATTGGCATTTCCTATTCCAGGGGACAGGCGATCCTGCCGATCGTCCTGCCGGAATACTCCGAGAAGCACCCGCAGGTAGATCTTTCGATCGTCGAAGACGACGCGGAAAACCTGGAATACCGCCTGACACAGGGGACGCTGGACGTGATGATCGGCTTCATGCCGTTCGTTTCGCCGCTTCTATCCTCCCGCCCGCTCTTCAACGAACACCTCTTCGTCGTCGCGTCGAAGGAGCTTCTGAAGGCCGCTTTCGGGGACCGGTTTCAGGAAAACCTCGCGGAATTTGCGCGGACCAGCAACCTTCGCCTCCTCGCGGACATGCCGTTCGTTTTTCTCCGGAAGGGCGAGCACATCCGCACGATGATCGACAACGAATTCGGGTTCCAGAAGATCGTTCCGAACGTCCGCATCGAGACCAGCAACACGCAGACCGCGCTCGCGCTCGCGGCGGCCGGCATGGGCGTCACGATCGTGCATGAGATCCTGCTGAAAACGAGTTATACGCTCGGCGGCCTCTCGAACCCCGCGACCAGGGAAAAGGTCCTGATCGCCCCGTTCAAGAAGGACGCGCTCGTGGACACGATCGGCATCGGCTACCACAAGGACCGCTACATGCCGAAGCTCACGAAGGACTTCATCGAGCTCTGTGAAAGAAGGCTTTATCATTTCGGCTTCACCGAAGAATGACTCCGGAACAGCCCTTGATCAATACAAAAAGCGGACCCGCCAAGGTCCGCTTTCTTGCAATCAAAATGCGTTTTTATGCTTCGCTCCGCCAGTTCAGCCGGTGGAGCCGTCCGTTCGCTTCGAGCCCGGAAAAATCCTGCTGCCGGAGCGCTTCGTACAGGACGATTGCGACCGAATTCGCGAGGTTTAACGACCGGTTCTCCGCCTTCATCGGGATCCGGATGCAGCGTTCCTCATTATCGACGAGGATCTCCTCCGGAATGCCCGCGCTTTCTTTCCCGAAAAGAATGTAGTCGTCCGGTCCGTACGGGACTTCCGCATAGGTCTTGTGCGCCTTCGTCGTCGCGTAATAGATCTTCGCGCCCGGATTCTTCTCCAGGAATTCCCTGTAGTCTTCATAGACGCGGACGTCGAGGTCGTGCCAGTAATCGAGCCCCGCCCGCATCAAGGACTTCTCGTTCAGCCGGAAGCCGAGCGGTTTGATGAGATGCAGGACCGAACCGGTCGCCACGCAGGTGCGCCCGATGTTGCCGGTATTGGAAGGGATCTCCGGCTCATGCAGGACGACGTGCATGTGTCCGGCCTGACCCGATGAGCGACGCAATGATCGGCGTCACGATCATCGCAAGCACGATCACGATGACCACGATGATCAGCACGATCTTCGTGTTTTTGCCGCCATTTTTGTTGAAATCAATCATGATAAGCTCCTCCGTATGGATTATTTCTTGCCCTCCGGGCACTCTCCCTTCAGAAAACAGTCCTTGCAATGCGGGCTCCTTGCGGTACAGACCGTCCGCCCGAGCGTAATGATCTGCAGGTTGTAAAGGACCCAGTGATCCTCCGGGAGTACCTTCATGAGGTCGTATTCGACCTTCTCCGGATCCGTATTATCCGTTAAACCCAGCCGCTTGGAAATGCGTTTCACATGCGTGTCGACGACGATCGACGGCTTCCCGTAGACGTTTCCCAGGATGACGTTCGCGGTCTTCCGGCCAACGCCGGGAAGCGTTAGTAGGTCCTCCATCGTGTCCGGCACTTTCGAGCCGTACGCGTCGCGGAGCCTCGTCATGCAGTTTTTGATGTTCCGCGCCTTGTCGTGATAAAACCCGACCGAATGGATCGCATTCTCCAGGTCCTCGATCTTCGCGTCCGCGAAGGCTTCGACCGTCGGATACTGTTTAAAAAGCGCCGGCGTCACGAGATTGACGCGCGCGTCGGTGCATTGGGCGGAGAGCATGACCGCGACCAGAAGTTCGTGGTCCGAGCCGTGCGTAAGATACACCTTGTTGTCGGTCCCGTAGGCCTCGTCGAGAAGCGCGAGGACGTTTTTGACGTGCGTCTTACTTGGCTTCATTGATTCGTTTCCCCTTCCGGGAAGCTGAATGCCACCCCGAGCGACGCAAACGACGGGTCTTCCATGCCGGCCGCCGTCGCGGTGCCCCACTGCAGTTCCGTCACGCGGCCGTTCACTTCCTTCCGCCAGAAGCTCGTCCGCATCGTATAGACCACGTTGTTGACGGTATCCGAATGCGTGACCGTCTCGTCGGGTTCTCTGAAAAGCCGCACAAGCTCCTCCTGCATTTTCGAGGAAAGCTCAGCAATCGAAAGCGTATTCTCATCCGGCGTTTCGGGCGTTTGGAACCCGATGGAAACGAAGTCGACGATCTCGTCGTCGAGGATCCCGACGTTTCCGCTGTCGTTCTCGCGGCCGAAGATCGTCCGGTGCAGATCGCCTGCCGTATAAACCGTTTCTCCGTTTTCCGTATAGCCTTCAAGGTCTGTCACGGCAAAATCCGTGAGCCGCTGAAAATCTGAGAAGTTCTGTCCCCAGGTAAATCCTGGGAAGCAATAACCGCCCTGCTCCGTATAGAGCTCCGAAAGCGTGAGCGGCTTCGGAACGCTCCGCTCGGCCTCGTTCATCAGCCGCATCTCGATCATCGACCTGCAGCCCGCGCCTGACAAAACGCCAAGCGCTATCACCGCCGCGAACAGCATTCGAATGATCACGGATCCTCTCTTCATCGCTCTTTACCTTATCCGCTCCGGATAGCCCACTTTTTTCTGGACCTTCCGAAGGGTCTTTAGCGCCAGATATTCCGCCCGCGCCGCATTTTCCTTGATGATGCCGTCGACGTACGCCTTGTCCTTTAACAGCGCGGCCTGCTTCTCCTGAATCGGCAAAAGAAGGTCCGCGACCGACTCGCCGACCGCGAGCTTGAATTCGCCGTAGCCCCTGCCGTCAAACTCTTTTTCGACCTCTTCCGGCGTTTTTCCGGTCACGGCCGAATAGATGTCGATCAGGTTCCGGATGCCGGGCTGCGCCTCCGAATAACGGACACAGGCTTCGTTGTCCGTCACCGCGCGTTTGAATTTCCGA
>CAMZDH010000002.1 GCA_947305345.1 uncultured Lachnospiraceae bacterium
GGCGTGACGAGCATTGGGTATGGTGCATTCTCTGGTTGCAGCGGACTGACCAGCATCACACTTCCGGACAGTGTTACAAGCATTGAGAGCTATGCATTTAATAATTGCAGTGAACTGACCAGCATCACACTTCCGGATGGTGTTACAAGCATTGAGAGCTATGCATTTTATATTTGCAGCGGCCTGACCAGCATCACAATTCCGGATGGTGTGACGAGTATTGGCAATAGTGCATTCTCTGGTTGCAGAGGCCTGACCAACATCACAATTCCGGACAGTGTTACAAGCATTGGGAGCTATGTGTTTTCCGGTTGCAGAGGCCTGACCAGCATCACGATTCCGGATAGTGTGACGAGTATTGGCGATAGTGCATTCTCTCGCTGTAGCGGCCTGACGAGCATCACGATTCCCTTTGTGGGAAGTTCTAAAAAGACATCCTCGAACACAGATCAATATCCGTTCGGTTATATCTTTGGAACAGCTTCCTATACCGGTGGTGTAGAAACGACCCAGTATTATCATGGGTCGAGTTCAACGTCGACCACATCAAGCAAGTTTTATATCCCGAGTGCATTAAAAAGCGTTACGGTGACAGGCGGGAATGTCTTGTATGGGGCGTTTTATAACTGCTCAAATATTACATCGATCACGATTCCGGACAGCGTGACGAGCATTAGCAATAGTGCGTTCTCTGGCTGTAGCGGTCTGACGAGTATCACGATTCCGGACAGCGTGACGAGCATTGGGAACCAGGCATTTTATTATTGCAGTAAACTGACGAGTATCACAATTCCGGACAGCGTGACGAGCATTGGGAGCCAGGCATTCTATTATTGCAGTAAACTGACGAGTATCACAATTCCGGACAGTGTGACGAGCATTGGCAGCTATGCGTTCTCTGGTTGCAGCGGCTTGACGAGCATCAAAGTTGCGAATGGGAATTCTGTTTATGACAGCAGAGATAATTGCAATGCTATTATTGAGTCTACAACGAACGTGTTGCTAAGGGGGTGCAAAAACACTGTTATTCCAGAAAGCGTGACGACCATTGGCGGTTATGCGTTCAACTATTGTAGTGGCCTTACGAGCATCACGATTCCGGATAGTGTGACGAGCATCGGGGATTGTGCGTTATATTATTGTAGCGGTCTGACGAGCGTCACGTTTGGAAACGGCGTGACGAGAATTATGGATGATGCGTTCAACAATTGTAGTGGCCTTACGAGCATCACGATTCCGGACAGCGTGACGAGTATTGGGAATAGTGCCTTTACCTCTCTCTCAAACGTTAGGTTCTATTCGACCGGCACAGCAGATCGGTTCAAGCAACTGTTTACAACACAAACGATCGTGATCTTCTGCAAGAATAGCCAGCACTCGTACACCGGAAGCAGCGATGCTTGTGAGATATGCGGTCACGTTCATTCGTTTCAGTATCAGTTCAATGAAACAGAACATTGGCAGCATTGTACGAATGAACTTTGCAACGGGAAAGCTTCGTCGGCACACGCTTTTTCGACCACGACAGTCATTAAGGATCCGACTTGTGTGGAGAAGGGCGTTAATCGGTTGAGCTGCGTATGTGGTTATTCATATACGGAGGATATTCCGGCGACAGGCATTCACATCGCCGGCGACTGGACAACTGACAAAGCTCCTTCCTGCCCCGAGCGTGGATTAAAAACGCAGAAATGCAAATACTGTGAAAAGGTGATGAACAGAGAGGTCATCCCGGAACTGGGCCACCGTGTCGGGCAGGAGTACTACGGGGACGTCTTTGATGAAAAAGGTCATTGGCATGAATGCCTGAACGGATGCGGAACGAAACTCGATTATGAAGATCATGACCTGATCGAAATCGGTGAAACTTCGCCTTCCGACGGACAGGACGGCGTGCGGTCTTTCGTCTGCACGAAATGCAATTATTCTCTCGACGAACCGATTCATAACTATTCGTCGGCATGGTCATTTAATGATGATAGTCATTGGCATTCGTGTCAGACGGCCGGATGCAATGCGGTAGAAAAGTCGCCGCATACAATCAGGACGGAACTGATCAATACAGAATCCGAAGGTTGTGCGATCAGGTTCTTATGTGCGGATCATTGCGGATATGACCATACGGAGATCGTAACGGAAGAAAATCACTATTACGTTCGTCCGGGCAAGACGTTTGACGTAATGGTCAATATCCTGGAAGAACAGAGAAACGCGAGATCCGCATCCGTCGAAGTGCTCTACGACAGCAGCTTAATGGAGATGCAGGGGATCACGTGGGCGGTTGATGGGGAATTGACCGGAGCGGATTTGGAAAAGGGCAGATTTGTCATCGGATACGAGTTTGAGGAAACTGTTCCCGAGACGCCGGCTTCATTGGGGTTTGTCGTAAAGGATGAAACGTGGACGGGAGACATCGGCTTGGTGGTGAGGATTCGGGTGGATCAGACGCTTGACATTACCCAGTACTTGCTGATTTCCATAGCGGACACTCTGACAGGCGATCTTGACGGTAACTCCGAGATTGACATCAATGATGCGATCTACATCCTGTACTACACCTTCTTCCCGGACGAGTACCCCTTGAATCAGCCCGCGGACTTTGACGGAGATGGTGCGGTAGATATCAACGATGCGATTTACATCCTGTACTATACCTTCTTCCCGGAGGATTATCCGCTAAATCGAAACAACACGAGAAACGCTATGCCGAAATATGCGGCAGATCCAACGCTTGTAATGCGTACAAAGAATGAAAACGGTTAATGGAAAAACAGAGGTGGAAAAAATGAAAAATGCAGTAAAAAGGATTGCAATCTTACTGACAGCGTTGTTTTGCTTCGGAGCGCTTTGCGTTTCAGCAAGTGCTTCCGGCCGAGGCGAAACGGTCACGATGGATTTGACCGTAGGGACGTATGAGAACGTGAACTCCGGCGCCGTGGCATTATCTTACGACGCCAACTCATTGGAGATCGTCAGCGGAGCCGTCAAGGTCGGATCCCCGTTCGACAGTTTTACCGTATCGAACGGCAAGGGAGTGTTCGGTGGAACAAGTCCATTTACCGTTTCCGGCAACATCTTTTCCGTTACGTTTAGGATCAAGGATAACGCGCCGTTCACATCTACGGCCGTTTCCGCGGCGGTGACGATCCGCCGTACCGGACAGGCGGACGAGGTGGTCAACGTGACGCTGGGTACGGTCACCGTCATCTGTACGCACTCTTACAGCGCGTGGACAAAAGTGGATGACAACAATCACCAGCGGATCTGCAGCATCTGCAATGTTCCGGAAACCGCGGCGCACTCATGGAACGGCGGCGTGGTCACGAAAGAAGCGACCTGCAAGGAAACGGGCGTCAAGACCTACACCTGTACGGCTTGCGGAGCGACGAAGACGGAAGAGATCGCAAAGACCACGACGCATATCTGGGGGTCCTGGACGAAAGCGAATGACAATCAGCATAAGCGTGTCTGCTCTGTCTGCAGCAAGGAAGAGACGGCCAATCACGGATGGAATAATGGCACGGTGACAAAGGCTGCGACCTGTAAAGAAACGGGCGTCAAGACCTATACCTGTACGAGCTGCAGCGCCACGAAGACGGAAGAGATTGCAAAGACCACAACGCATACGTGGGGGTCCTGGACGAAAGCGAATGACAATCAGCATAAGCGTGTCTGCTCCGTCTGCAGCAAGGAGGAGGCCGCTGGCCACACGTGGAATCAGGGCGTCCTGACGGAACAGGCCACCTGCGCGAAGGAAGGAACGAAGACCTATACCTGCACTGCCTGCAGAGCCACAAAGACCGAAGCGATTGCCAAGACGACGGATCATAAGTTCGGCGCCTGGGAAAAGAAGGACGACACGAATCATAAGCGTACTTGCTCAGTCTGCAGCAAGGAAGAGACCGCGGCGCACGCATACGGCACAGACTGGCAGAAGGACGCGTCGTCGCATTACCACGTCTGCTCTATCTGCGGCGGCAAGAAGGACGAGGCAAACCATACGCCGGGACCTGCCGCAACGGAATCCACTCCTCAGACTTGCACGACCTGCGGATACATCATTGCCCCGGCACTCGGCCATACGCACAACTGGTCCACGGCGTGGACGAATGATGAGACCGGTCATTGGTACACCTGCTCCGGCTGTAACGAGAAGAAAGACGCTGCAGCGCACGTCTACGACAACGACTGCGATCCGGATTGCAACGTCTGCGGTTATAAGAGAACGACGGAGCACGCGTTCGAACTGAAGCACGACGAGACGAGCCATTGGCAGGAGTGCAAAAACTGCGGCGAGATCAAGGACAAGGAAGATCACGTGCCGGGACCGGAGGCGACGGAAGACAATGCGCAGGTCTGCCTCGTATGCGATTATGAGATCGCGCCGAAGAAGGTCCCGGAGAGCACTTTTCCCGAGGAGACCGACGACGAGACCAAGGATGATGATGAGACGACCGACGAAAAGACCGACGAAGCCGAGACGACTGATTCCGGAAACGACGGAAAAGGCGGCAAGGACGGCAACAGCGGATCAGTCGGAACTGGCGGCAAGGTATGGCCGTGGATTCTGGCAGGCGCGATGCTTCTTGCGGCGGCCTTTGTCATTGTGATGATTCTCGGAAAGCGCGGCAAAATGGAACAGGAAGAATAAGGCGATTTGAAGCATATGTAGAGTTTGAGAAACCACCGGTCGCCCGGTGGTTTTTCTACGCTCAAAATTCGTCATCTGCTTCGGCTTTTTCATGTTCTGAAGCCTCGTTTTTCGTCGGCAGCATCGGAAGTTGCTCTTCTGCTGCCGTTTCCGGCTGCGGGACGTCCGTAGGCGCCGGGTCCTCCGGCATCGAAGCGTCCGGTCCTTCCGGCGGGGCCTCATCTCCTTCCGGCGTCTCTTCCGTTTCCGCCGCCGGATCGCGGCACACGATCTCAACCCGGTCGGATAATGCGTTTTCGCTCCGGTATACCCGGAGTTCGACCCTTTCTCCGCAAAGCGGCATGCCGAATCCGACCGGAACGCGCGCGCTGAAGGCCTCCATGTATTCCGTGCCGTCCGGCAGTGTCTTCGGCCGGAAGCCGCTCTCCACCTCGTAAAGGAGCGTCGGCCGGGAGATCACGCGGAGCGGATCGCCCGCGCTGCCCGCTTCCACACTGAAGTCCGGCGCGTCCGCAGACAGAAATGACTGAAACACCTCCGCCGGCAGTTCCCCGGAATCGATCTCCCGCGTCACAAAAAGGAGTTGGATCACCCGGACGCCGTCCTCGACCCGCTCGGCGACCTGCCACATGCCGTCCTCCGCCGGGATCGAAAGCGACGGTTCGCCGCTGCCGCCCGGAAAGACGTTTAAGCAGCCGCCGTTTACGGAAAAGACGCCGTATTCTTTCGCCGCTCCCCCACGTGAAAACGCGTTGAAAACCAGTTCCTGCGTGACGGATTCGACGTATGGAATGTGCGTCCATTGCGTCCCTGCGGTCCAGGTCGACCGGTAGCGGAGGATAAACGCGCAGGCCGCGTTCGCGGCCGGTGTGATCAGCGGACTCGAAGGTGAGCTGCTCTGGCCGGCGATGACGTGATCGCCACGGACCGTGAAGCGGCCGCTCTGCACCTCGATCACGCCCTCGTGATAGGTTTTGATGAATCCGTAGGCGTTTCCCGCCGGCGCGGTGACCGTCATGTCGAGCCCGGAGACCGTGATCCGGCCGCCCGGCGCGTTCATGCCGTAGGCGATCGGTCCCTCGGAACGGACCGTAATGACTCCGCCGGTGACGACCGCTTCGCCGCCGGTCGTCGCGATGCCGGTCACGCTGCTGAGGAGCGATGCATTCACGTGGACCTCGCCGCCCTCGAGCCGCATACTGCCGCCGCTTATCAGGATCCCGTTGCAGGTCTCAAGATTCACATAAGGCACCCGGACGTCAAATACGCCTGCGGTGACCACGCATGCCGACGCGCCGTGGACGACGATGCCGTTCGTGCCGGTCGTGCCATAGGCGGTGTGCGTGCCACCGTTAAAATAGATCGCGCCCGCCGTTTCCGCGATCGCGATCGCCGCGCCGACGTTTTCTCCGGCCCGGACGACGGTCGTCCCGCCGTTGACGGTCATCTCGCCCGCGGTGCTGTTGAATGCAAGCCCGAAATGCGCGGCCGCGTCCACCGAAAAGTTCCCGTCCAGAACCGTCATTTCACCGCCGTCCTGCAAAAAGCAAGTCGCGCTCCGGTCGCCGCTGCGGTTGATCGCTTCAAAGCTTCCGTTTTCGACCGTGACAGTGCCGCCTGTCTGATGGATGACATTCGCCACGCCGTTTTCTCCGACGGCCCGGTACGTGCCGTCCGCGACGGTCAGCCGGCCGCTGTTTTCCAAAACGGTATGCGCGCCTTCGCTGCCTCCCTCCGAGGAGAGCACGCCGCCGCCAAGGAGCGTCAGCGCGGCCTCGTTCCGGATCGTGACCCCGTCGCTCGTCACGTCGAAGCCGTTCAGGGAAAACCAGTCCTCACCGCTTGTGTTGACGGCCTCCTCCGCCCAGTTCCGGAGCATTTCCACCGGGTGGTCTTCGCTTGAAAGATCGGTCGCGAAGGCTGCCGTGATCGACGGATACAGGACGGTCCCGATCCGGCAGATCCCGATCTGCCAGGGGACGGTTTTTTCAGCCGTCGTCTGGTCCGTCCAAATGTAATCGGCAGGATCCGGCAGGCGGAAGCGCAGCACATACTGCCCGGATTCCGCCGCGGTCCGGTCGCCCGTGACGACGACCTCCGGCGAGCCGCCGTCCATTGCCGGCGAAAACGCGGTGCCGTCATAAACGAAATCCGTTTCCGGCACATTCGGCGGCGATAACGGCTTCGGCAGGATCCGCCAGGGGATCCGCTTTTCACCGGTCGTCCCGTCCGGCCAGGTGTCGTGCGCCGGGTCGTCGAGCCGCAGCACGATCTCATAGGTGCCCGCGTGCGTTTCCGGTCCCGCGCCGGAGGCTGTCACGCCCTCCGGTACGCTGAATACCGGGGTTTGGGGATCCCCGTTGAATACGAGGTCCGGCGGCGCGTCCGGCACCGGCCGTACAAGCGTCCTGTAGCGCACGGAAATGCCCGTTAATGGCTTCCGGACACCCGCATGGTATTTCGCAGCGGCCACCGAACTGAACGTCAAAGCGGCCGCAAATAAGCCCGTAAAAACAATGCCGAGCAGGATCCGTTTCGTCGTCTTCATGGCGTTGCCTCCTGCTGTTCCGCGCGGATGACGATCTCCGCGTCCGGTAAGTACTCCGGCGCGCTCCGGTCGTCAGGATCCACTGCCGTCAATACAACCGTAATGGTTTCCTCGCCGTTCAGCGCCGGCAGCGATCCCTGCTCCGGCGTGATCACCGCACGGACGTTCGCACCGCAGCCCGCCGTCTGGACGGAATAGAGAATGTCCGTTTCCGAAGGGTTCCGGACCGTGATCTGATAACGGATCTCGTCGTCCAGGTCGTTGCAGTCAATGATCTCGTCCGCGCTGAGCAGGACGGGATCGTCCGCCGCCACCTGAAACGTCGCGCTCCGGACCGCCGTCCCCGCGCCCGTCCCGGTCGCGTAGCTGGCCCCGGTCAATTCCATGAAATAGAGCCCCAAAAGGAGCAGCGATATCGTCAAGCCGCCCGTGACCAAAAGGACCGCAGCCGGCAGAAGCTTTGTTTTCATAATCCTCCTTTCAGGCCGCCGGCGGCGTGCCACGAAAACCGCCGGCGGTCATTTTAACATGCGAAACTCACTCTATCTGGACAGCAGAGATGGTGATGGCGAGCGAGCATCCGATCGGCGAAGTCGCATTCCCCATTGCGGTATCCTTCGCGTCCTGGACAGCAGGATTCGCGGTGTCCGTGAACAGCCACTGCCATGAGATCGTGTGCGTCGTCGAAGCGTTCGAAAACGCGGCGGGCAGTTCCCCGGCCGCGTAAACCTTCGTGCCGGAGCTGCTGCCGGAGAGCGCCTTGAGCGAAGCGACCAATTGGTCCCAGGTGCCGTAGGCGCCGTTGTCGAGCTTGAACTGAATGTTCGAATTGTTCTTGATCTCGTCGTCGCACGAGGCTTCGACCGAAACCGCAAAGGTATAGGCGACTTCAGGCGCGGTGATGCTGCCGTTCCGATCGAAGATGAAAGCGAACGTGCTCTGTCCGGACGTACCGGGCGCGATGACGTCCGTGCCGTCTTGCGATTTTACATTCTCGTATTCATCGGAAAACAGATCCTCCAGTGAAATGCTGTTCGCCGAGGAAAAGCCCCAGTAGGCGATGTGCGAATTGTCCGCAGAACTTGTGATGGTCGTGTAGCGGCCGAGAGATCCGCCGATGAGGCAGGTCGTGAGAAGCGTGGCGATGGTCATCGTGACCGCCGCCCGCACAGATTTCATTTTCTTCATATGGACTCCTTTCTGCTCTATGTGATCGGCCGTGGCTGCCGTATCAACCGTTCGCGGCCGCATTGGTGACCGGCGCTTTTTCCGCAGATTCCAATGCGTTTCCCCGCTCTTTTTCGTACTTTCGGCGGCGGATCAAGTCGTAGGCGATGACCGCTAAGACCGGGACGATGACCGTCAAAAGGACCCCGAGCGGCGTCCGCATGAAGAGGACCATGCCGCCGATCACGGGGATCTTCATCCGGTAAACCCCGACCAGAAGACGCGCGGGTACCGGGATCACGTCCGCCGCATTGTTCGCATCTCCCTTCGTTTCAAAGTAATACGTGCCGTTTTCCTCGCTGATCCCGACGACCCGGTGCGTGATCACGATGTCTTTTTTCGCCCGCGACGGGTCAAAAAAGGAGATGATGTCCCCGACGCGGACCTCTTCCGGCGCGCGTTTCACGTCCACGATCATGTCGCCGCCGCGAATGACCGGATCCATCGAATCCGTGACGACTACCATCGGCGTCACGCCAAAGAAAGACGGCACGTTCTCCGGGTCCGTGAACGAGAGGACGAGAAAAATGATGTTCAAGATCAGGATCGGCAGCAAAAGCGCGCAAACGACCACCCCGACTACAGCAAGGATTTTCCTTGCGGTACCCTTCTTCTTTTCTTCGGTTTTCATAAGAGTTCCTTTCTGGTGAATGATGAGACAGGAAATGATCTGGACAAAGAAAAAGCCGGATGGCGTTGGAGCACGCCGATCCGGCTGAAAAAATAGACGTAGCGGGAGGGGGATTTGAACCCTCGACACTGCGGGTATGAACCGCATGCTCTAGCCAACTGAGCTATCCCGCCAAAACTCTGTTCCCTTCAGAGCCTCTACATCTTATCATAGTTTTTTTGGACTGTCAATCGCTTTTTCAGGCGCCAAAAACGTTGATTTTACACAGAAATACGACGGTTTTGCATGCGGTTTTGAAGCGCCCGTAAAGCAGGCCCGCCGCATGGAACCGCCTATGGGAAAATGCGGTTTCGGCGGCAGAGCCGAAGGGGACAGAAAGTGATCAAAAGACTTGGAAAATGGTTTTTACAGTTTTTTTCCGGCGCCGAACGTGAAGCTTGAATTGAACGCGGCCGCGTCGTTAAAGACCGCGAGAAACCCTTCCGCGAGCGGATTTTCGGCGTGCAGAAGCACCGCGTTGGTCTCCCGGTCTTCGGTCGAAAGGACGTCGTAGAGCGCGTCCAGGTTGTTGCCGTAATAATCTGGGAAGTCCAGACGGGACGCCAGAAAAGCGTGCACCGCCTTTTCGTCCTGAAATTCATTGAAATCTAAAACGATCGTACGCATTTACGCGGTTCCTTTCTCAAAACGTCTTTAATACAGCTGCGTAAACGTCTCATAGTGATCGTCGGTATAAAACACCAGCCCGTCGTTTGAAAAGACGATGCGCTTCGCGTTCCGGTACCCGCCCTCGTAATCGATGTCGCATTCCGTGTAGGTGCGGCCGTTTTTGACCGGCAGGATCTTCTGATAATTGGTAAAGCGGTCGCCGCCGATCGATTTTCCGGGCGCGACCTCCCACAGGTTCCCCTTCGAGCTCTGCCAGCCAAGCGCCTCGGCCTGATCCTTCGTGAGATAATTCGACGGCAGCTTCCCGTAGGTATGAATGTAAAGCGCGACGTGCTCCTTGTCGCTGTAGGTGCCGTTCTTCTGCACCGTGACCGCCGGTTCCGTCGGTGCCGCGGTTGTTTCCGGCGGTGTGGCGGTCGTCTGCGGCGGTGGCGGAGGCGCGGTCGTCTCCGGCTCCGTGATCTCGATATAGACAGCCTCTTCGGTCGTTTCTTCGGGCGTCTCTTCCTCATTCTCCGTTTCAGGATCGGTCGATTCGTCCGTTTCCGCAGGCGCTTCGGTCGCATCGGCGCCGATCACCTCCACGGTCTCGAAATCCGTCGGTTCCTGCCCGGACTGCTCCGTTTTCGTCCTGGTGAGCGCGTAACAGATTCCGACCGCCGCGAGAAGTACCAGGACGGCGATCAGAATAACGGTTTTTGCCTTCTTTGAAAGCTTCACATTCATAAATTACCCCGCTGTAGCCTGTTTTAACCAGGGATATACAAGGATATAGAGTCCGATCGCGGCAACCGCAGCAATCGTCAAAACCACCAGAAGGATCACTTCTTTTTTCCGAATCTCAAATTTCGTTCGTCTGGTAAAGGTTAATTCCATCTTGTTGGTGACCGGAAGCAACGCGCCAAACAGAAGCAGTAAAACCAAAGCTTCCAGAGGGAACAGCGCCAGATTTTTCACGACACCTATCGCCTGACGCGCCCAAAACATCGCCAGGGAAAAGCCTCTCCACTGGTAATAATAGTATCCGATCAGCGCACCGAGTCCGATATTGCAGATCATGGACACGAAGAACCGCCCGATCATAACCCGAAGCGAGGAAAGATTCGCGCGATAATAAAAGAGCGCAAAAATCAGACTACTCGCCATTTCCTGAAAAATATAAGGGAAGAAATACGGCCCTTTCGGAAAGAGGATCGCGCCGACAGTATCGCTGATTGCGCCGGCGAACAGAGACACAAATGGCCCGGCAATCATGGATGCCACTGAATTAACAACAAAATCAAAAGAAAAATAGAGATCCTGACTAAAAGGAATCGGGATCGAAAGCGGTTTGATTGCGATCCGGAGCGCCAATAGAATCCCCGTGACTGCCAAAATCTTCGCGTGTTTGAACTCTGAAACAGCCAGTTTCCAATAAGCTAAAGAAATCGGATGCCGAAACAACTGATGACTTCTTTCCGTCACGGTCATTCCTCCTTTTTCCGAAGTTGCCGGAAAAACCCCTGCAAGACCGCCTTGCATTCCGCTTCCAGCACGCCGCGGTCCACCTGCACCTGATGATTGAACCGTTCTTCCTGAAAGAGGTCCCGAATGCTGCCGGCGCAGCCCGACTTCGGGCTCATCGCGCCGATCACGACCCGGTCGATCCGCGCCTGAACGAGCGTGCCCGCGCACATCGGACAGGGCTCCAGCGTCACGTAAAGCGTACAGCCCTCGAGCCGCCAGTCGCCGAGCACCTTTTCCGCCCGCTCGACCGCGATCATTTCCGCGTGCCGGGTCACCTTCTTGTCCGTATTCCGGCGGTTGTAGCCGCGCGCAATGATCTCCGGCTCCGGGAGCGCATTGCCGTCGTAATCATGGGTCCGGACGATGACGCACCCGATCGGCGTCTCCGACAGCCGGTACGCCTTTTTCGCCTGCCTCAGCGCTTCCTTCATGAACCGCTCGTCCGCCGGAAGGGTCTCTTTCTTTTGTCGTACGCGTTTTTCCGTCATTTTTACATAAGTTCCCGTAATGCGTCGGAAAGCGCCGCAAACTGCTCGAGCGAAAGCGTTTCGCCGCGGACCATCTCCGAAAGACCACATTTTTCGAGCGCCTGACGGATCGCGCCGTCCTGCAGCTTAAGCTCCGCCGCGTTTTTCAGTCCGTTCACCAGGGTCTTCCGCCGCGCGTTGAAGCTCGCGCGGATGATCCTGAACATCAGCGCGGGATCCTGTACCCCGACCGGCGGCGTTTCATGCTTTTTCAGACGGATCACCGCCGACGCGACGTCCGGTCTCGGCATAAAGCAGTTCTGCGGCACGTTCGCCGCAAGATAGGGTTCCGAATAATACTGGACCGCGAGCGTCAGTGCGCCGTAATCCTTCGTCCCCGGCTTCGCCATCATCCGGGCCGCGACCTCCTTCTGCACCATGACCGTCAGACTTTCGACCGGCGCGTTCCCTTCGAGCAGCGCCATGACGATCGGCGTCGTGATGTAATAAGGGAGATTTGCGACGACTTTGAAGGCTTTTCCGCCCGCATAGTGGGTGGAAAGTTCCTGTAGATCTGCTTTTAATGCATCCTGGTGGAGAATGATCACGTTTTCACGCCCCGCGAGCGTTTCCTTCAGGATCGGCATCAGCTTGTCGTCGATCTCGATCGCGAGGACCATTCCCGCCGCGTCGGAAAGCGCCTCCGTCAGCGTCCCGATCCCGGGTCCGATCTCCAGCACGGCGTCTTCCTTCGTAAGCTCTGCCGCCGCCACGATCTTTTCGAGAACGTGGGGGTCGATCAGGAAATTCTGTCCGAAACGCTTGTTGAAGACAAAGTGGTGTTTTTGCAGCACTTCGATCGTTTTTTTCGGCTCGATTAACGGCATGTTCGCTCCGTTCTTCTCATTCATTCCTATAACCGGTACAACCGGTTCGCGTTCTGCCAGGTCATTTCCTTCACCGCTTCCACGGTCGTGTTCCGGAGCGCCGCGAGCGTTTCCACAACGTACCGGAGTTTCGCCGAATCGTTTCGCTCGCCCCGGAACGGGGTCGGCGCAAGATACGGGCAGTCGGTCTCGATCACCAGCCGGTCGTCCGGCACGTAGGCCGCGACTTCCTTCGCGACGCGTCCGTTCTTGAACGTCACGACACCACCGAGCCCGATGCAGTAGCCGAGGTCCAGAAAGCGCCTTGCCATCTCCTTCGAATACGAATATCAGTGCACAACGCCGCTGCCCTCGCCCGTTTTCATGGCTTTCAGCATTTCGTAGGTGTCCTCGGCCGCGTCCCGGGAATGGATCACGACCGGGAGGTCCAGTTCATTCGACAGCGCAAGCTGCCGCTCGAACCATTTCCGCTGCAGGTCCTTCGGCACGTTGTCCTCGCCGCGGGAATACTCGTATCCGATCTCGCCGATCGCGACGATCTTCCTTGGGGTTCCCGCGTCTGCCGCCGCCCGGTCCGCCAGGACGTACCCGGCAAGCGTCTCCATGTCGGCTTCGGTCAGATCCGTCACTTCATCCGGGTGCACGCCGACCGCTGCATAGAGAAACGGCACGCGATGCGCGAGCGCGACCGTCGTTTTCACGGTCTCCATCGAAGACGAAACGTTCACGATGCGGCCGACGCCGTTCGCCGGAAGAGACGAAAGGACCGCCTCCCTGTCCCGGTCGAACCGCGCGTCGTCATAATGCGCATGACTGTCAAAGATCATCGCCATCGGATCCAGTTCTTCCTTCGTTCCCGCTTATTCGCCGAGCCGCCTGAGGAGCTCCGCACGCCGCTCTTCGAAGCCGGGCTTGTTGAGGAGCGCGAACATATTTTTCTTGTAACTTTCGACGCCGGGCTGGTTGAAGGGATTCACGCCGAGCATGTAGCCCGACACGCCGCAGGCGAATTCATAGAAATAAAAGAGCTGACCGAGCGAATACGCCGTCATGTCCTTCACGCGGATCATGACGTTCGGGACCTTTCCGTCCGTGTGCGCCAGGATCGTGCCGGTCATCGCGGCCTGATTCACGAACGCCATGTCTTTTCCCGCAAGATAATTCAGTCCGTCCGCGTCCGAGGCCTCGCTGAAAAGGTCCACGGTCTGCCGCGCATTTTCCACTTCGACGACCGTCTCGAACAGGATCCTCGTGCCGTCCTGGACGAACTGCCCAAGCGAATGCAGATCCGTCGTGAAGTCCACGGACGCCGGGTAAAGCCCCTTGCCGTCCTTGCCTTCAGATTCGCCGTAAAGCTGCTTCCACCATTCCGCGACGTAATGGAAATTCGGCTCGTAGTTCGAGGTGAGCTCGATCGATTTCCCCGCGTGATAGAAGAGGTTCCGGACCGCCGCGTACCGCATCGCGTCGTTCTCTTCGGCCGGCGCCGTGAGGCACAGCTGCCGCATGTCGGCAGCACCCTGCATCAGGGCGCGGATGTCGGCGCCCGTCGCCGCGATCGGAAGAAGCCCGACCGCCGTCAATACCGAATACCGCCCGCCGATGTCGTCCGGCACCACGAACGTCTCATAGCCTTTCACGGTCGCGAGATTCTTTAACGCCCCTCTTGCCTTGTCCGTCGTCGCGAAAATGCGTTTCGCCGCCTCCGCTTTACCGTATTTTTCCTCCGCGAGCCGCTTGAAAATGCGGAACGCGATCGCGGGCTCGGTCGTCGTGCCGGATTTCGAGATCACGTTGATCGAAAAATCGCGGCCGCCGATCAGGTCCGTGAGTTCCTTCAGGTACGTGCCGCTGATCGAATTGCCGACGTAGTAGATCTCCGGGCCGTTCCGCTTCTCTTTCGGGAGGTTGTTGTAAAAATCATGGTTCAGGAATTCGTTCGCGGCCCGCGCGCCGAGGTACGATCCGCCGATGCCGATCACGAACAGAATGTCGGAATTCTCGCGGATCCGCGCCGCCGCATTTTCTATGCGAGCGAACTCGTCGCGGTCATAATCGACCGGCAGATCGATCCAGCCGAGGAAGTCGTTCCCTTCACCGGTCCGTTCGACGAGCGTCTTACGGCCCTCTTCCGCTTTCCGCATCCACTGCGCGACGTCGTGGTCCTTCAAGAACCATGCCGCCGCCGTATCATCAAACCGTACGTTCTTCATTCGTTGTTTTCTCCTTCGATGTCCTTTACTGCAAGCGCTTCAACAGGTTCCGCTTCGCCACCGTATACGGACGGTAACGGAACTTGAAATCCGCTTTCGTCCCCTTCTCGACGACCGACTTCACGTGCGTAAACGTCCGGAAGGTCTCAATGCCGTGATACGCCCCCATGCCGCTCTCGCCGACGCCGCCAAACGGAAGCGTATGCGAGGAAAGGTGCATGATTGTATCGTTGACGCACCCGCCGCCGAACGGGATGTGCGTCTCCACGTATTCCATCCGCGTCTTATCCGTCGTAAACAAGTATAATGCGAGCGGCTTCGGCCGGGCTTTGATGAACGCCTCGACTTCCGAGAAGTTTTTGTACGTCAGGATCGGCAGGATCGGCCCGAAGATCTCCTCCTGCATGACGGGCGCGTCCGGGCGCACGTGAAGAAGCACCGTCGGCTCGATCGTCCGGTCGTCTTCGTCAAACCGCCCGCCGACCGCGATCTCCTCGCCGTACATCAGCTGCCTGAGCCGCAGGAAGTGCTTTTCATTAATGATGTGCGGGTAATCGATCACGTCGCCGGAGCCGTCCTTCGGGTACTGCGCCTCGATCTCCGCCTTCAAAGCCTCGATGAGCGCATTCTCGCGCCCCTCCCGGACGTATACGTAATCCGGCGCGACGCAGGTCTGACCCGCGTTGATGAATTTGCCGAAGACGATCCTGCGCGCCGCGAGGGCAAGGTCCGCGGTCTCGTCGATGATCACCGGGCTCTTGCCGCCGAGCTCCAGCGTGACCGGCGTCAGATGCGCGGCCGCCTTCTCCATGACGGTCTTTCCGACCCTCACCGAGCCCGTGAAGAAAATATAGTCAAACTTCTGATCGAGGAGCTGCTGGTTTTCCGCCCGGCCGCCTTCGACGACCGCCACGTATTCGGGATCGAAAATGCCGCCGAGTAAGCCCGCGATCAGCTTCGAGGTCGCCGGCGCGTAAGCCGACGGCTTGACGACCGCCGTATTGCCGGCGGCCAGCGCGCCGATGAGCGGCTGGAGCGTCAGCAGGAAGGGATAGTTCCAGGGGGACATGATCAGCACCGTGCCGTACGGTTCCGGGACGCGGTAGCATTTGGCCGGAAAGAGCGCGATCACGGTCTTCGCTTTCGTCCTGCGGTTCCATTTCGGCACCTTCTTGATCATCAGCCGGAGTTCTGCAAGCACAAGGTTCAATTCGGTCATGGAGGCTTCGGTTTCAGATTTTCCAAGGTCCGTTTTCAGCGCTGCCAGGATCTCTTTCTTTTGTCCTTCAATCGCGTCCTGCAGTTTTTTCAGCATCCGGATCCGAAACGCGGTCGAAATCGTCTCGCCCCGTTCAAAATAACTCCTCTGCCCCGTCACAATGGTGGAAATTTCCATGTTTCCGCCTCCTTTCCGTGATCTGAAGCATATAATCATGCATTGTAGTTCTATTCTATTTTTTCTGCGCGGAAAAGTCAATCACCACGCCGCCGTTCTCCAAAAGAATTCATCGGCTATTCATACTTTTCGCCTTGCTTTTTTATGCCCCATCTTCTATAATCAAAGTAACAAATGATCCGCTTTCATCGATTCAAAGGAGGACACGCCAATGGTTTCATTAATTGTCGGGGCAAAGGGCAAGGGCAAGACGAAATATCTGCTGGACATGGCCAATCAGGCTGTCAAGGACGCCGACGGACACATCGTCTACATCGATAAAAACGGCAAGCACATGTACGAGCTGAACAATAAAATCCGTTTGATCGACGCCTCCCGCTACCCCTTGAAGAGCGGTGACGAATTCATCGGGTTCATTCTGGGCATTGCCTCGCAGGACCATGATCTGCAGCAGATTTACTTAGACAGTTTCTTGAAAAACTCCAAGGTCGCGGACGACAGCCAGAAGATCAAGGAATACATCGAACAGCTGGAAGAGATCAGCAAGCTCTGCAGCGTCGATTTCGTCTTAAGCGTTTCCAAGGACAAGGAAGCCCTGGATCCGTCGCTCTACGACAACATCGTCATTTCGCTGTAAAATGCGTGCATGAACTAAAAAAGCAGGTCCTCGAAGGGCCTGCTTTTTTGATGCGCTTCGATTAGAAATGCGGCTTCACGCTTATTCAATGAGGATCTGGAACGCTTCGTATTCTTCGGGGATGCGCGTCACCGGCACGTAGAGGCCGGCGGTGCGGAGCGCCCGGCCGGAAACGACCGTACGGCCGCCAAAGAGTGCCTTCGAAGCGTCGTCCAGCTTTTCCACGTCTTTTTCCCGGACCATCCGGACGCGGTACATGGCTTCGTCCTTCAGCCCCTGAACTTGGAATCCTGACAAGACCCTTGCCGCGTGCGCCGTATGGCGGACAACGTTTAACAGCGCGCGGCTTCCGTCTTTCGCGGCCTGCTCCCAAACCGTGCAGTTTTCGTCGGTCGGCGGCAGCAAGCGGTAAAGATCGCCGAACTGCAGAACGTCGTAAAGCGCGCGGAAAGTCTCGAGTTCTTCCCGCATTTCCGCCTTTTCCGCTTCCGACGCCTTTGTCACGTCCAGTTCAAAGCCGAAGGTGCCGCTCATCGCGACGACCGCGCGGGTATGGAGCGGCGTCTTCCGGCCGGTCTGATGGTTCGGAGAGGCCGACACATGCGCGCCCATGGCTCGCACCGGGTAGATCATCGACGTGCCGTACTGGATCATCAGGCGCTCGATCGGATCGGTGTCGTCGCTCGTCCAGATCTGCGGCGTGTAATAAAGCATGCCGGCGTCGAACCGGCCGCCGCCGGAGGAGCATCCTTCGATGAGGAGTTCCGGAAACGTCCCGCGAAGGGTCTCGAGGACGCGGTAGACGCCAAGCATGTACCGGTGGTCGAATTCCCCCTGCCGGTCTGCCGGCAATGCGGCCGAATACCGGTCGGATATGCTGCGGTTGAAGTCCCATTTTAAGTAAACGGCTCCTGACGCGCGGATCACCGATGAAATGTCTTCGATCAGACGGTCCTGCACGTCCTCCCGGCCAAGGTCCAAAAGCAGCTCGTAGCGGGAAAGCGCAGGTGCCCGGCCCGGGACCGCGATCGTCCATTCGGGATGCGCGCGATAGAGGCCGCTGTCCTCTGAGACCGCCTCCGGCTCGAACCAGATGCCGAATGCGGTACCCGCGGCCCGGACCTTTTCTCCGAGTTCCCGAATCGTGCAGCCGAGTTTTGCTTCGTTCGGCTGCCAGTCGCCGAGCCCGGAGCGGTCGTCGTCGCGTTTTCCGAACCAGCCGTCGTCGAGGACGA
>CAMZDH010000003.1 GCA_947305345.1 uncultured Lachnospiraceae bacterium
CGCTTACGATCATACGATCCTCGACATCGACGGGAATTTCCTGAAACACGTGGTCTTCCGCCCGGCGGACGCGTAAGGGCGGCCGTTCATACGCGCCGCATACCGTCCGGCAGGCCGTAAATAAGGAATCCATGAAGACGTCCATCCGCATTTTCCATACCAACGACATTCACAGCAACGGCGCCTTTTTAAAGAAACTGCATGCCTATATGATCCGGGAAAAACGCCCGGAGGATCTCTATTTCGACAGCGGCGACATCATCGATCTACAGAGCCCGATCGTTCAGGCGGACGCCGGCATTTCCGAAACGTCGCTCCTTGTGGAATGCGGTCTCGACGGGATCGCGGTCGGAAACGGCGAGACGGATCTCGGCCATGCGGAACTGACCGCGCTTGTGAAGCATTTCGATTGTTTCATGAGCGCGAACATCGGCGCCAACGACGGCACGCCGGTCGAGGATCTCCCGGCTTCCCGGATCTATGAACGGGGCGGCATCCGGATTCTTGTAATAGCGCTGTCGCCCTATTATAATGAGCATTTCCGTTCGTCGGGCTACAACGTCTTCACGACGATGAAGAACTTAAGGACCGTCCCGCCGGAAGAGCCGTTCCGGCGCGAACTCGAACGGCGGAAGGGGCAGTACGACTACTGCGTCCTTTTGTCACACAGCGGGCATCTCATCGAGCGGGAGCTTATGAAACGGCTCCCCGTCATCGACCTCTGCCTTGGCGGGCACTCGCACGCGGTCGAGCATTATCCGGGCTATACACAGTCCGGAAAGGGCGCGTTTCTGGGGCGGATCACATTGGAGATCGAAGACGGGGTCATCCGCGAAGTGGAGAACCTTCAGATCGACCTGCCGGAAGCGGAAGACGAAGCGTTTGACGCGCTGTACCGCGAAAAAGCGGCATTCGCGGATCGGGTCCTTTCCGAGGAGCTGCCGTCGCTCGGCGCGCTGTCCTTCGATCCGTTCCGGGAAAGCCCGCTCATCAATTTCATCTGCGACGCGCTCTATGACGCGTTCGACGTCGATCTTGCAATCATGCACGGCGGGATCTCGGAAGGGGATCTTACACCGCCGGTGTCGAAAAAAAGCCTCCTTGAGACGTTTCCGTCAAAACTGAACCCCGCGGTCTTTCCGGTGCAGTGACGCAGCATTCTGGAAGCGCTGAGAGCGTCCCTTGACGAGACCAGAATCCACGAAAGCGGGCGCGGCCCGGGCTTTCGCGGGGAAGTTCTCGGCACGCTCGGCGTCAGCAAAAACGTCCGGGTCTTTACGAACCCGTTCTACGTCACGGTGGACGGAAAACCGCTGAACCCGTGGAAAACGTATACGATCGCGGCAGACGATTACCTTCAGCGGGGCACCGGCTACCATTCGCTCGCTGTCCCGAATGACAAGACGCATTATCACATCTGGTTCATACGGGACCTCGTGGAACATTATCTTTTGAACGAAGAAGTGTACCGGAGCGCGCTGAATGTCCGGCGAAGGCTTGAATCCCGGGCACTGCAGGAGCAAAGGAAATGAATATCCCCATGTTCGTGACCTTACTGCCCGTCGGGCTGCTCATCTTCGGGATCGGCGTTTATGCCTGGTTCCGGAAAAAGCCGATGTGGTTCTATTCGGGCACAACGGTCAGGGAATCGGAGATCACGGACGTCAAAGCCTATAACCACGCGAACGGCGTGATGTGGGCGGTGTTCTCCCTGCCGTTCATCGCAAGCGCCTTTTTAGGGCTTTTCGGCAGCAAGGCCGCGGTCTATGTCGAGATCGCCGGCATCGCCGCGGGCATCCCGCTCCTCCTTGTCACGTATCATTTGATCTATCGGAAATACCATCGGAAGGAGACACCGGAAACGCCTCATGAAGACACGTTCTGACGCACGTTCTCAAAAGAAAAGCCCGTTTCGTACGGTGCTTCGGATCCTCGGCGCGCTGCTGCTTGCCATGGTCCTTTTCGCATTGACCGCGAACCTCGTCGCGGTGCTTGGCACGAAGGACCGTGTGCTGGAACCGGAAACGGTGCAGGCGGCTATGGAGGACCCGGACTGCATTCTGATCCTCGGCGCGGGCGTCTGGGAAGGCGGAAGGCCGAGCCCGATCCTTTCCGACCGGCTGGACGAAGGGCTGAAACTCTATCAGGCGGGCCTCGCAAAGAAGATCCTTGTCTCCGGCGACCACGGACGGGAAGGGTACGACGAAGTGAACGTCATGAAGTCATATCTTATCGAACGCGGCGTGCCGGGAGAGGACGTCTTCATGGATCACGCCGGTTTTTCCACCTATGAGAGCGTCTACCGCGCGAAAGCGGTCTTCGGCGTTCGGCGGATGATCGTCGTGACGCAGCGGTACCACCTGTACCGCGCGCTTTACGTCGCGGACCGGCTCGGGATCGAAGCGGTCGGCGTGCACGCGGATCCGAGACGTTACGCGGGCGCGGCGCTTCGGGAAGCGCGGGAGGTCGCGGGCCGGATCAAGGACGCGCTCATCTGCATTTTCAAACCGGAGCCGACGTTTCTCGGCGACCCGGTCGACATCCACGGTAACGGGAACGTGACCAACGACTGACACGCCCGGCGGTCATCCGGGAAAAGGAGAATGTGATGTTCCATTTTCAGAAAAACGATCCACCGTGCTGCGGCGGCGTGACGGACAATACGGATCACGATGCCCCGAAAGAGATCCGTTCCAAGACGATCGTCGACTTCGCGGCCGGATTTTTCCTGTACGACCGGTGGGGCGGCCGGACCGGCGGGCGGACCTGTTTTTTCACGGTGAAAAAAGAAGGGGACGCGTTTTACCTCAAGGAATCGTACGGGAAGAAGGAAAAGCTCCTGGCGCCGCCCGACCTTTTGCAAAAGGTTCAGGAAGTCGTCGACCGTCATGAACTGGTCCGGCTGAACGGCGTGCACCGGCATACGGCGGGGCTTCCGTACGAGTTTTCACCGGCGTTTCTGGACGCGGAATACGACAGCGGCGAAGTCCTCAGCTTTTCGATGAATGGAGATCCGTATGCCGAGTGGGCGGCGGATCTCGTCGACCTGTTCGGCGCGGTTTACGCGGCTGCCGGCGACCGGTCGTTCTTGCCGCCCGTGGAAGCGCTGACCGTGACGCGCTGCATTCTGGAATATACGAAAGACGGCATTTTTACCCAGTATTCCGACTGTTATCTGTACGAAGGGGAAAACGGCGAAGAACAGGTGCTCCGCTACATCCGGTTCGTCTTTGACAGAAACCGGCAGGAGACCGTCAGCGAGGTCTGGATGCCGTTCACGGAGGGGTTCTTCGAGGGGATCGGAAAGATCGTGGAAGCGTACGGGTTCCTGAAAAGCCGGCAGAGCGGCGGCGGAGCCGTAATGGCGGCGGCCCCGGAGCCGGATTCCGACGAAACCTTCCGGCTCTATCTCGAAATGAAGGACGGTTACCGCCCGCAGGTCGAGACGAAAAAGGCCTCGGAGATCGAAAAATACAGACCGCTCCGGGAAGCGCTTTCGGCTTACCTCGACGGCCTGTTTGAAAAGTACGGTAAAGAGATGGAATAAAAACTTATAGCAGCAGCGGCAGAAGAGCGGGCAGGCCGTCGACGATCGCGTCGGCACCTGCCTGTTCCAGTTCCAGGCGGCTCCCGTAGCCCGAAAGGACACCGTAGCATTGCATGCCGACCGCGTGCGCGCCTTCGACGTCGTGTTTCCGGTCGCCGATCATGAGGCACGTGGAGAGGTCCGGATCATGCAGCATGGAGAGCCCGTAGGAGAGGACTTCCGGCTTGGTCGTCCTGGTCTCATCCATCGTTGCCGCGAATACGGCCTCGAAATAGCCCTGCAGGCCGAAATGCTCGAGCACCCTGACAGATAATGCCTCCGGCTTCGAAGTCGCCAGATAAAGCCGTTTTTTCGCGTTCACAAGGGCCTCCAGGGTCTCCGGTACGCCCGGCAGAAGTTCGTTTTCGTAAATGCCCTTGTCGACGAAGTATTCCCGGTAGATCATCAGCGCCTTTCCGGCGTCTTCCCGGCTGAGTCCGTAGAACTCCATAAAGGCCGGGATCAGCGGCGGCCCGACGAAGCGGTAGAGTTCGCTCCGGTCGCGGACCGGGATGCCGAACGCATTGAGCGCGTGCCATACGGAATTCGTGATGCCGAGTCCGGGGGCCGTCAGTGTCCCGTCGAGGTCGAACAAGAGGCGGTCAATCATGGCGTGTTCCTTTCTTTCGTCTGTTCAGGAAAAGCCTATCATAAACGTCATGGAATGACAAGCGCGGAATACGGCGATAGGAAGCGCATTTTCCGCTGCGGCGTCTTGACAAGCAGACGCGTTTGGGATAAAATACCGTTGCTTTTGGAGAGTTAGCGAAGAGGCCGTAACGCGCCGCACTCGAAATGCGGTTGTCCGTTCTCGGGCACGTGGGTTCGAATCCCACACTCTCCGGGATATTAGAAAAGTCGGCGTTTTGTATCTCTGTACAAGGTGCCGATTTTCTTTTATATTCATACTTGACACCGTCTTCCCGAATTCCCGTATTGCAATTCAAAGGTTGGAATGGTATTTTTAAATTATCCGAAACGAACACTGGCAGGGAGGTTGTACAGGGCAGCGGGTATGGTCTGTATTCCCTGGTAAAAAACAAAAAAGGAAAGGTGGCAGGATGGACAGGATCGCAGTACTGATTCCGTGTTTCAATGAAGAAAAAAGCATCGCGAAAGTGGTCGCGGATTTTCGTGCCGCGCTGCCGGACGCGGTCATCTACGTCTATGATAACAATTCTACAGACAGGACTGCGGAAATCGCCGAAAAATCCGGAGCCGTCGTCAGACACGAATATCTGCAGGGAAAAGGCAATGTGATACGGCGTATGTTCTACGAGATTGACGCAGAGTGCTATATCCTGGTGGACGGTGATGATACCTATCCGGTCGAATGTGCTGCCGGGATGACGGACAAAGTGCTGAACCACAACGCGGACATGGTCGTCGGCGACAGATTGTCTTCCACATATTTTACCGAGAATAAACGACCGTTCCACAACACCGGGAACGCACTGGTGAAGTTTCTCGTCAACGCGCTGTTTAAAGGAAAAATCAAGGATATCATGACCGGATACAGAGCGTTTAGCTACCGGTTCGTTAAGACATTTCCGGTTCTGAGCCAAGGTTTTGAGATCGAAACCGAGATGAGCATCCACGCGATCGACAAAAACCTGCAGGTGGAGAACGTCATTGTGGAATACCGGGACAGACAGGCGGAAAGCTTATCAAAGCTGAACACCTATTCGGACGGCTTCAAGGTTCTGAAAACGATCGCCAGACTGTACAAGAATTATCATCCCTTCGCCTTTTTCGGCATCATCGCGCTGATACTGGCGCTCCTGTCCATCGGGTTTGCGATCCCGGTACTGATTGATTTCGCGAAGACAGGGCTGGTCGAGCGCTTCCCGACGCTGATTGTGTGCGGATTCACCCTGTTGGCGGGACTGATTTCATTGTTCAGCGGAATCATTCTTTCCTCATTAAGGCATAATGAAAGGCAGGAGTTCGAATACATTCTCCTGGGAACAAAGAAAAAATAATAAACCCGAAGGCAAATGTACTGATACGGGAGGCAGCATCATGAACCAGATCTCAATCAATGCGCACAGCAGCGTCCGCGTTGCCGGAGAGCAGGTCTTTTACGTGGATCCATTCAAGATGACGGAGGCGCCGCACGATGCGGACGTCGTTTTCGTCACGCACGATCATTATGATCATTTTTCGCCGGAAGACCTGGAAAAGGTGAAAAAAGCGGACACGGTGCTGGTCGTGCCGGAGAGCATGAAGAAAGCGGCTGTCGAAAAATCCGGCATCGCGGAGGAAAAGATCGTGACCGTGAAGCCGGGCGGTGAAACGGTCGTGGAGGGTCTGCCGGTGAAGGCGGTCGCCGCGTACAATCCGAACAAGCATTTCCACAAAAAAGAATGCGGCTGGGTCGGCTACGTCGTGACTTCGGAGGGCGAGCGCATTTACGTGACGGGCGATACGGACGATACGGAAGAGCTCCGCGCGACGCCCTGCGACGTTCTGATGCTTCCGGTCGGCGGGACCTTTACGATGACGGTCGCTGAAGCGGCAGAAGCAGCGGCGGCGTCCCCGGCAAAGACCGTGATCCCGACGCATTACGGCTGCATCGTCGGTAATGCATCGGACGGCGAAGCGTTCCGGACGGCCATGCAGAAGACCGCGCCGGAAAAGAAGGTCGAGGTCATCCTGTAATCATCGATGAAAACGACGGGCTTTGACGGGACCATTAAGATGAAAACGATCCGGCGGATCGCCGCAGCGCTTGCGGTGCTGACGGTTTTTGCGGCGCTGTCCGTTTCCGGGTGCATGGCTAAAAAAGCGGATGCGAAGAGCCGGATCATCGTGCTGGATCCGGGCCACGACGCATTGCATACGGGGTGCCGGTATCATGGCGCGACGGAAGAAGAACTGGCGTTAAAGATCGCGAAGTACTGCAAAAATGCGCTCGAACGGGAGGGCTTTACGGCCTATCTCACGCGGGAAAAGGCGGACTGCATCGACGCATTGCCGGATACGACGGTCGAAGGTCTCAGGCGGTGTCTTGAGGCGCGCGTGGATTACGCGGTCTCCAAAAACGCGGCGGTTATGGTGAGCCTTCATCTGAACGCGGATGAACAGCATGGATCGTCCGGCGCGATGGTCATGGTGCCGAATGCGTCCTACGACCGGATGGTTTATCTGAAAGGCCGCAATCTCGCGAGGAGCATCCTTTCAGAGCTCGAGGCCCTCGGCATTCAAAACCAGGGGCTTGTCGAAAGAGAGAGCACGGAAGGCTATCAGAATCCGGACGGGTCGACCGCGGATTATTATAAGATCATTCGGGACGGCAAGGCGGCCGGACTTCCGGTCGTGATCGTCGAGCACGCGTTCCTCGATTCCCGGTCGGATTACGAGGCGTTTTTGAATACCGAAGAGAAGCTGCGGGCCCTCGGCGAGGCCGACGCGCGCGGCATCATGGCGTACTTTAAGTAAGGAAAATGCGATGAAATTTGTGATACAGGTGGTTTCCAGAGGGGAAGTGAAGGTCGGCGGTCAGGTGACCGGGGCGATCGGCCGGGGGTATGTCGTGCTGATCGGCGTCGGGAAGGGCGATACGAAGGCGGTCGCGGACAAAATGATCGACAAGATGATCGGGCTCCGCATTTTCCCGGATGAAAACGGGAAGACGAACCTCAACCTGGAAACGGTCGGCGGCGCGCTTCTGCTCATTTCGCAGTTCACGCTGTACGCGGACTGCCGGCACGGTCACCGCCCCGGCTTTACGGATGCAGAAAAGCCCGCGGAAGCGGAAGCCATGTACGAATGCATTATCGAGGCCTGTTAAGCACATGGAGTGAAGGTCTAACGCGGCGTTTTCGGTGCCCACATGGTGCTTTCGCTCGTCAATGACGGACCGTTTACGATCCTGCTATAGTCCAAGGTACTATAAGGAGAATTGCGATGGATCCGCTGGTAAAACAATGCGTGGACGCGAAAAAACAGGTATTTGAGACGTATTTTGACGTGCCGCCGGCGGTCGCGCCGGAACTGAATGCGCTGTTCGAAAGGATCGATGCGCTCGGCGAAGGAACGAACGACGCGGCTACGTTCGAAGCGCGCTTTCAGGCGGAACTGCAGACGGAATACAACGGCATGTTCCAGAAGGTGACGCCGAGACCGGTGCAGATGACGAAAGAGGAAAAAGAGGCCTCGAGGAAACTCGCGATGGAACTGACCTACGGCTCTTCGGACCCTGCGGCGGTCGCGGCAGGCATTGCCAAGGACGTCGCGGCCGATGCCGCAGGCTACGCGGCGACAGAACTTCATGAACGGGGCCTTTCCGCGCGGAGGCAGGCGATGATCGCTTCCGGCACCTACGGCGAATACACGCGGATCAGCAATGCCGTGGACGACGCCCGACGCGCGGGCGGATTTCTTTCCCGCCTGTTTGGCAAAAAGAAACAGGAAGAAGAGCCTCTTGAGGAAACGGAAGGCTGAAGGAGGCGGACCATGCGGATGACCCCTGTCGAGATCCCGTTGAAGGACGGCCGGACACTGCTCCTTCGCAGCGCGGAAGTGTCGGACGCGAAGATCATGCTGGATTACCTGCATGCGACGTATCAGGAAACGCCGTATCTTTTACAGGACGTGCAGGAAGCGGACCGGATCAGTCTGGAAAAGGAAGAGCGGTTTCTCGAAAACCGGCTGAATTCGTCGAATTCGATCATGATCGCGGGCTTTATCGACGGAGAACACGTCGGGAACTGCTCGTTTCAGCCGGCAGGATTCGCGGACCGCGTCGCGCATCGCTGCAGCATGGGCATCGCGATGTATTTGAAATACGCGGGGCAGGGGATCGGCGCGCTTTTCATGGAGGAACTGATGAAGCAGGCGCGCGCCTGCGGCTACGAGATCATGGAACTCGAGGTCGTTGAAGGCAATGAGCGCGCGATGCGGCTGTATAAGAAGATGGGGTTCGAGGTGATCGGACTCCGGAAGCGGGCGATCCGGTACCGGGACGGCAGCTACGCCGGCGAATACCTGATGCAAAGGGAATTGTAAGGCGTTTTCGGTTACTTGTTTGGAAGGGATATGACGGAGAAAATGTTGAAAAAAGCGGATTTCGCGGGCGGCTGCTTCTGGTGCGTCGCGCCGGTCTTCCGGGAAACGGCGGGCGTTCTCAGCGTCGTCAGCGGGTATTCCGGCGGAGAAGAGGAAGCCCCCTCTTATGAAGACGTGAAAGCGCAGAAGACCGGGCACCGCGAAACGATCGAGATCACCTACGACGAGGTCCTCGTTTCCTTCGGAGAGCTTTTGGAATGCTTTTTGGAGAGCGTCGATCCGTTCGACGACGGGGGTCAGTTCATCGACCGCGGGCATTCGTATACGTTGGCGGTCTATTACCGGGAGCCGTCGGAAAAGGCGGCGGCCGACGCGGCGCTCGAGGCGCTGGAGCAGCGCGCGGGGCAGAAGCCATGCGTCTCTGTGGAACCGTTTCGCGCATTTTATCCTGCGGAGGAATATCATCAGGACTGGGACCTGAAGCACCCCGAAGCATTCCAAAAGGAACTGGAAGAATCCGGCCGCGCCTGTAGGCTCCGGAAGCGAAAATAAAGGGCGTAAAAAGCGCATCCGTCAGCGGAGACCGAACGGCCTCCGCTGATTTTTTTCAAAGAACTCTTTACAAACCGGTGACCCCGCGCTATAATCGGAATAGAACAAATGTTCGATTTTTGAACATGGCTTTTGGGTACGCGCGGTGGCAGAGAAGACGGGAAAAACATATCTTGCGATCGATCTAAAGTCCTTTTACGCATCGGTGGAATGCGTGGATCAAGGGCTGGATCCTTTGACGGCTTTTCTCGTCGTCGCGGACGTAAGCCGCACGGATCAGACCATCTGCCTTGCGGTCTCGCCGGCGTTAAAGGCGCTTGGCGTGCCGGGGCGTCCGCGGCTTTTTGAAGCAAAGGAGGCCGTCCGCCGGATCAATGCGCTCCGGAAGGAACGGGCGCCCGGGCACATATTGAAAACCAAGGTCTGGGACAGCGTGACGCTTTCGAAGGACCCGGCCGCCGAGCTCGTATTCCACGCGGCGACGCCGAGGATGGCGCGCTACATCGAGGTCAGCACGGAGGTGTACGGCAATTATCTTCGTTACGTCGCGCCGGAAGACATCCACGTTTACAGCGTCGACGAGGTTTTCATCGACGCGACGCCGTACTTAAAGACCTACGGGCTTTCAGCACACGATTTCGCGATGAAGCTGATCCGCGAGGTGCTCTCGGAGACCGGCGTGACCGCGACCGCCGGCATCGGGACGAACCTGTACCTTGCGAAGATCGCGATGGACATCAAGGCGAAGAAGATGAAGCCGGACGCGGACGGCGTCCGGATCGCCGCGCTGACGGAACAGAGCTACCGGGAAGAACTCTGGGATCACCGGCCGCTCACGGATTTCTGGCGGATCGGCGCCGGCACCGCGCGGCGGCTCGAAGTCTACCGGATGTATACGATGGGCGACGTCGCGGAGCGCTCCTGCCACGATGAGGAACTGTTCTACAAACTTTTCGGCATCAACGCGGAACTCCTGATTGATCACGCCTGGGGATATGAGTCCTGCACGATGGCCGAGATCAAGTCCTACCGCCCGTCGTCGAAGAGCTTAAGCTCCGGACAGGTCCTGAGCCGTCCTTACAAAGCGGAGCATGCCCTGACGGTCGTCCGGGAAATGACGGACGCGCTGTCGCTCGACCTGACGGAAAAAGGGCTCGTGACCGACCAGCTGACGCTCTACGTCGGCTACGACCGCAAAAGCCCTGCGGAACCCGTCACGGGGTCCGTCAACCTCAAAAAACCCACCGATCTGTCGAATGCGCTGATGGAAGCGATCTCGGCGCTGTATGAGCGTATCGTCGATCCCGGCCTTTGGATCCGGCGGATCTACCTCGGCGCGAATCACGTGATCCCGAAAACGGAGGCGGAAAAGCAACGGGGGAACGAACAGCTCAGCCTGTTTGAGGATTACGATACCGTGGAAGCGCGCCGGCAGGAAGAGAAGGCATCAGAAGCGCGTGAAACGCGGATGCAGGAGGCGGTGCTCGCGATCAAACGGAAATTCGGGAAAAATGCGGTGCTCCGGGGGTTGAGCTTTAAGGAGGGCGCGACCGCCCGCGAACGGAATCTCCAGATCGGAGGGCACAAAGCATGAAAAACGCCTATGAACGCATTTTGAATCTGCCGCGTCACGAGTCGAAACGGCATCCGAAGATGACGTTATTAAACCGCGCGGCGCAGTTCGCGCCGTTCGCGGCGTTGACGGGTTATGAGGAATCCATCGGGGAAGAGGCCCGCCTGACGGAGGCGGAAACAGAAGTTTCCGAAACCGAGGCATCGCGGTTGAATGAAGCGCTTCAGCGGCTTTCAGAGCATGTCAAGGAAGCGCCGAAGGTGCGTTTTCGCTATTTTACGCCGGATGACAGGAAACAGAGCGGCGCATACGAGACCGTTGAAGGACAGGTCCGGCGGATCTCGTTGGAAGAGCGGAAGATGTATCTTGTGGACCGGCGGGTGTTTCTCCTCGACCGGATCCATGCGCTGGAATGTCTTATTTAAGCCCTTCCGCGCCTTCAAACACGACGGTGAAGACCGTGCCCTGATCCCCGCTTTCGACTTTGACGGCGGCCTTGATCTCGTCTGCCATCGCCTTGATGATCGGGAGCCCGAGCCCGTGTCCCTTGCTTTCGGTCCGGGATTTATCGCCGCGGTAAAAACGCTCAAAAACGTGCGGGAGGTCTTCTTCCGGGATCCGGCTCTTTTCGTTCCGGACGGTCAGCACCGGCCGCTTTTTGACCGTCTCCAGCGTCACCGTGACCGCGCCTCCTGCCGGCTCGTATTTGAGCGCGTTTTCGATCAGGCTGTTCGCGATCCGCTCCGCGTGGCGTCCGGTCGCGGAGGCATAGACGTCTTCCGCCACCTGATCTTCCAGCGTCACCTCTTTTTCAAACGCGAGCGATTCCATCTGCAGTACCGCCTTTTCAACGGCGGAAGAGAGGTCGGTCTTTTCAAGGACCGGCGGCCTTCCGACGTTTTCCAGAGAAGAGAGCAGCAGCATTTCATCGATCATTTCGAGCATGCGGTTCGACGCGCCGTCCGTGCTCTCGATCCACTGTGTCTGCTCGCCGACGGTCGCCTCGGGATTCTGCTTTAAAATGCTGTTGTTCGCGAGGATCACGGTCAGCGGCGTCTTCAGATCGTGCGAAATGTTCGCGACGAACTCCCGATCCATTTTGATCGCGTTTTCCAAGGGACGCGACGCAAAGCGGGAGAGGAGGATGCTGATCGCGAGAAAGACGCCGAGCGCGACGAAGAACGCGAGGAGGAACCAGAGCCCGGTCGTGAGCATCCTAGAGGAAAGCGAAGACGCGTCCGTGAGCGCGATGATCATCATACTGCCTCTGTACTCCGAACAGTAGGCCATGCGGTATTCCGAAAGCATGCCGAAGCCCGGAGAGAGCGCCGATACGGCTTCAGCGGCTTGTGCGACCGCGTTCCGGTCGATCAGGGTACTGGTCGAACGGATCGTCATTTCGCCGCCCGAGCGGTCGTAAAACACGGTGGCGATCTTTTCATTGCCGATCAGGTCCCGGCGGTGTCTGTCAGGGTTCGGCAGCATGCCGTCCGGCGGCGCCGGCCGGTCCGTAAAGTCCATTTCGTCTTTTTCCGGCCGCGTCTCCGGATCGAATTCCGTGAATTCCGTGAATTCCGCGTTCGGACCGCCGAACTGGTCCAGTACCTGACGCATGGTGTTCTGAAGCTCCGACCGGATATTCCGGTAGCTGTAGATCATCAATGCGGCATAGACCGCGAGGAGCACGGTCGTGACGAGCGACATCGTGAGCAGGACGAAGCGTTTTCGATAGGTTCGGATCATTCTGCCTCCCCCAGCCGGTAGCCGATCTTATGAATGTTCTTGATGGTCACGTCCGCCTTCAGGAATTTCATTTTCTTCCGGAGGAACGAGATGTAGACCTCGACGTTGTTGTCGCTGACGTCGGCATCCGTGCCCCATGCGTTGGTGATCAGCGTATCTTTGTTCATCGTGACCGTCGGATTGTAGAAAAAGGTCTTGAGCAGTTCAAATTCCTTACGGCTGAGCTGGACGGAAGCCGCCGGGCTTTTCAGCTCGCCGGATTTCAAGTCGAGCGAGAGGTTGCCGTGTTTCATCTCGTTCACGACGACTTCGCCGCGCCTTCTTGTCAGGGCGTTGACGCGGGCGAGCAGCTCCTCGGTCACGAACGGCTTGGTCATGTAGTCGTCGGCGCCCTCGTTTAAGCCCGTGACCTTGTCGGACACCGCGGTCCTTGCGGTCAGCATGAGGACGGGTGTCTGAATGCCGTCTTTCCGAAGGATCCGGATGACTTCGAAGCCGTCGAGCTTCGGCAGCATCACGTCGAGGATGATCAGGTGATATTCCTGCATTTTCGCATAATCGATCGCGGAAAGCCCGTCGTAGACCGGGTCCACGTGATAACCCTGGCCTTCCAGGATCCGGGTGACGGCCTTCGACAGCGACGGTTCGTCTTCTACAAGCAGAATGTTCATGCGCCCCTCCTGATGGATGATGAACACATTATAGCAGAAAAACTTAAAACGCACTTAAAAAAAGAATGACGTGCTCTGCCTTGCCGGCTTCGGGATCGATCCCGGGGCGCTTTAAGTCGCCGGATCCGATGAAAAGTGCTTGAAAAAAATGTCTTTTTTAGACATACTGAAAGCGGGTACGGCGAAGACGGTTCGCGGTACAGATCCTTGGAGAACGAACAGGAGTGCGTATGGCTAAGAGCAGAGTCAGAAAGTTTCTGGAACAGAAGATCAACCTCTTGATCAACACAGTCATGGGATCCGGCGTCGCACAGGAGGAAAACACGGCTTCCGGCGATCGCTTCGTGACCCCCGGCATGCCGGAGAAGGTGCGGTCGCTCGCGGAAGAGGGGATCGTGCTCCTGAAGAATGAAGGCGGCATTCTCCCGTTAAAGAAGGAGGAGACGGTCTCGGTCTTCGGCCGCATTCAGCACGACTGGTTTTACGTCGGCTACGGTTCCGGCGGCAATGTGCACGCCCCCTATCAGGTGGGCTTTTTCGAAGGCCTTTCGAAGGCGGGCATCCGTTATAATGAGGCGTTAAAGAAGATTTACGACGAATGGACCGCGATCCCGAAGAACACCGCGGATCACGGCTACTGGGGACACTGGCCGTACTGCCAGGAGGAGATGCCGCTCGACGAAGCGACGGTCCGCGAGGCAAGAAAGAAAAGCGACGTCGCGCTGATCATCATCGGCCGGGCCGCGGGCGAAGACCGCGAGAATTACCTCGGACCGGGGAGTTATTACCTGACGGATACGGAAAAACAGATGCTTTCGCTCGTCACGAAGGCCTTTGAGAAGACGGTCCTCGTCATGGACTGCGGAAACCTGATCGATCTTTCCTTTACGGACGATTATCCGATCGGCGCGATCCTCTATGCCTGGCAGCTCGGTCAGGAGAATGCGAACGCGCTCGCGAACGTTCTTTCCGGCCGGGTGAGCCCGTCCGGAAAGCTTTCCGACGCGGTGCCGGTGCGGTATGAAGACCTGCCGACGAGCGTCAATTTCGGCGGCAAGGAATACAACGAGTACACGGAGGACATTTACCTCGGCTACCGGTACTTTACGACGTTCGCGCCGGAGCGCATGCGCTACCCGTTCGGCTTCGGCCTTTCCTATACCGCGTTTTCCCTTGAGACGCTCGGCGTGATCCCGACGGAAAAGGGGTGGGACTTCGAAGTCCTCGTGACGAACACGGGCGCGGTTTCCGGCAAGGAAACGGTACAGATTTATGTGTCCGCGCCGGACGGAGCGCTCGGAAAGGCGAAGAGGTCGCTCGCGGGCTATCAGAAGACGGGGCTCTTAAAGCCCGGCGCGTCGGAGCTTCTCAGGATCGACGTGACCGAAAAAGACATCGCGTCCTACGATGACGAGGGCGTCGCGGGCTATCCGGACGCTTTCGTTCTGGAAGCGGGAAACTACCGGTTTTATCTCGGATGCGACTGTACGGCAGACACTGTCGTTTATACTTGGAAGAATCCGGAGACGAAATGCGTGGAACAGTGCCACCGGATCATGCCGCTCGCAAAGGAAACCGCGTTCCGGGTCCTCAATCCGCTTGGAAAAGAGGAGATCACGGTCGCGGCAAACGGGCTTATCCATCCCGCGAAGCCGGTCTTTGCCGGGCAGCGGGATCTGAAAAAACGGATTCTCGGGCATCTGCCGGAAGAGATCCCGCCGGTTCAGGGAAAGAGGATCCTTCTTTCCGACGTCAAGGAGGGGCGCGCGACGCTCGACGACTTCATCGCGACGCTTTCGGACGAGGACCTCGCGAATCTCACCCGCGGTCATGGCTATCTGAATTACAAAGGCGGTACGCCCGGCAACACGGGCGCGTTCGGCGGCATTACGGAATCGCTTCGGGAGAAGGGCATTCCGGTCCTGATCACCGCGGACGGACCGGCGGGCTTAAGGATCAAGAATTACGCGACGCTGCTTCCCTGCGGTACGGCGATCGCCTGCACCTGGAATCCCGCGCTCATCGAGGAGACGTTCATGATGATCGGCGCCGAGGCAAAGCGCTTCGGGGTCGACGTGAACCTCGCGCCCGGTCTGAATCTTCACCGGAACCCGCTCGGAGGCCGGAACTTTGAATACTATTCCGAGGACCCGATGCTTTCCGGCCGGACGGCGGCCGCAGTGGTCCGCGGCGTTCAGAAGGGCGGCACGTCGGCCTGTCCGAAGCATTTCGCCTGCAACAACCAGGAATACAACCGGACCTATAACGACAGCCGCGTCTCCGCCCGGGCGCTTCGGGAACTCTACCTCAAAAACTTCGAATACTGCGTCAAGGAAGGGCGCCCCGACAACCTGATGACGAGCTACAACAAGGTCAACGGCGTCTGGAGCCATTACAATTATGACCTCGCGACGACGGTGCTCCGCGAAGAATGGGGCTATCAGGGAAACGTCCTGACCGACTGGTGGATGCGGCTTGCCGCGATGCCGGAATTCCCCGAGATTAAGGACAATGCGTACCGCGTCCGGGCGCAGGTCGACGTGCTGATGCCGGGCAACAAAGCGCGGCTCGAACAGGGCTTCCAGTTCGACAAGGAACAGCTTTCAACGCTCGGAAAGCCGGACGGGCTGACCAGGGCAGAGCTTCAGCGGTCCGCGAAAAACGTGCTGACGTTCGCGCTGAAGCGCCTTTGATTTTACCTATTGACAAGGTAGGTCATAACGGGTATATTAAAACCAACCGATAAAGTAGGTAATTAAACGCAGGGAGGTTTTTTATGAAAGTTTATCATTCCGCGGCAGAACTCGTCGGCGGCACGCCGCTTCTGGAGCTTTCGCATCTGGAGGCGGAAGAAGGGACGGCGGCGAAGGTCCTCGCAAAGATAGAGTATTTTAATCCCGCCGGTTCGGTCAAGGACCGGATCGCGAAATCGATGATCGAGGACGCGGAGGAGAAGGGTCTCATCGGTCCCGGTTCCGTCCTCATCGAGCCGACGAGCGGCAACACCGGCATCGGCCTCGCGTCGATCGCGGCGGCCAAGGGCTACCGCCTGATCCTGACGATGCCGGAGACGATGTCCGTCGAACGCCGTCAGCTGATCAAGGCCTACGGCGCCGAGATCGTGCTGACGGAAGGCGCGAAGGGCATGAAAGGCGCGATCGAAAAAGCGGACGAGCTCGCGAAGGAGATCCCGAACAGCTTCATTCCGGGCCAGTTCGTGAACCCGGCGAACCCGAAGGCGCACCGGGAGACCACCGGCCCTGAGATCTGGGCGGATACCGACGGCACGGTCGACATTTTCGTCGCGGGCGTCGGTACCGGCGGCACGATCACGGGCGTCGGCGAATTCTTAAAATCGAAAAATCCGAACGTCAAGGTCGTCGCGGTGGAGCCCGCGGCCTCTCCGGTGCTTTCAACGGGCGTCGGCGGGCCGCATAAGATCCAGGGTATCGGCGCGGGATTCGTGCCGGCGACGCTGAATACGGCGATTTATGACGAGATCATTCCGGTTTCAAACGAAGACGCGTTCGCGACCGGAAAGCGGATCGGAAGAAGCGAAGGCATCCTAGTCGGCATTTCCTCCGGCGCAGCCGTGTTTGCGGCGCTGACGCTTGCGAAGCGCCCGGAAAACGCGGGAAAGACGATCGTCGTCCTTTTGCCGGATACCGGAGACCGGTATCTTTCGACACCGATGTTTCAGGAGTGAATGAGATGAAGATCTATGCGGATCACGCGGCAACGACCGGCGTAACGGCGCCCGTTTTAGAGGCCATGCTGCCGTTTTTTACCGAAGAATACGGCAATGCCTCGAGCCTGTACTCGTTCGGACAGCGCGCGAAAGAAGCCTTGGAAGAGGCGCGGGAGACCGTTGCCGCCTGTATCGGCGCGACGGCGAAGGAGATCACGTTTACCTCCGGCGGCAGCGAGAGCGACAATCAGGCGATCCTGTCCGCGGCGGCCATCGGAGAACGAAACGGGAAAAAGCACGTCATTTCAACGGCGTTTGAGCATCACGCGGTGCTGCACGTGCTGAAAACGCTGGAAAAACGCGGCTTCGAGGTGACGCTTTTAGACGTTCATGAGAACGGCGTCGTCCGGGTCGAAGAACTCGAGGCGGCGATCCGTCCCGACACCTGTCTCGTGAGCGTCATGTACGCGAACAACGAGATCGGCACGATCCAGCCGATCCGGGAGATCGGCGCCGTCTGCCGGGCGCACGGCGTTTTGTTCCATACGGATGCCGTGCAGGCGATGGGGCACCTGCGCATTGACGTCGTCGACGAGAACATCGATTTTCTGTCGATGTCCGCGCACAAGTTCCACGGTCCGAAGGGAACCGGCGCGCTGTACGTCCGGAAGGGCGTCCGGCTCTTTCCGCTGATCGAGGGCGGCGCGCAGGAGAGAGGCAAGCGCGCGGGCACGGACAACGTCGCGGGGATCGTCGGGAG
>CAMZDH010000004.1 GCA_947305345.1 uncultured Lachnospiraceae bacterium
CACCAGGACGGCGATGAGGAGCGCGATGAGCGGCAGGAACGTGAGCGCCTTGAGGATGCCCTTCGCGTTTTTCAGAACGGTCACGTGAAAGAAAACGAACCCCGCAAGGATCACGAGCGCGACGATCCACCCCCACACCGCGTTTTTATTCAGTTCCAGAAGGGCGAAAAAGAGGATCGCGATCAACGTCAGCACAATGTAAAATCCCACGCCCGGCCTCCTTTTGGCTTGTTTTTTCATACCTGCCTCTTTAAGGATCTTTATATGATTCAGTATACCAATAAAGCCCGCGGAGTGTCAACGGAGACCGCCGCCGGCGCCCGGCGCGCCTAAAACGGAGGAGAAACCTTGCGGAATGCCTCTGTAAGGCGTAAAATAGCCCCGTAAAGCACGTTTCATGTGCTTAGGCGATAAAGTAATACATTTTGTATTGAAAACGGCGGGGAGGCCGCAAATGCCGAACGAAAACGGAGAATGGATCTTATACGGAACCGATAAAAAGCATGCGCTCCGGACACCGGAGGATCTGCTCGCGCTTGTGGACGAAGTCGGATTTCTGCCGCTGTTCGCGAACCGCGTGCGCGGCTTCTCGGTCGAGGAACATACCTACGGGCCGGACTGGTGGAGCGGCCGGGCGTCTGATCCCTGGGCGTGGCGGGAAACGCTCTCCCGCTCGCACAAAGTCGCCTACGGCAAGTTCTTTCAGCAAAAATCCGGCTTCGTCTCGCTCAAATGGTTTCCGGACTTTTGCAATTACCGCCGGAACGGCTACGATTTTGACAGTTTGTTCGACGATGAACTGGCAAGCTACCGCTGGAAAAAGATCATGGACCTTTTTGACACGCCGGACGGTCTCTGCGGCTACGAGATCCGAGAAAAGGCGGGCTACGGAAAGGACGGCGAGAAGAACTTCCCCGGGGTCATTGCCGCATTGCAGATGCAAACGTATCTTGTCGCCGGCGATTTCCGTCAGCGCGTAAGTAAGAAAGGCGACCCCTACGGCATGCCCGTCACCGTTTACATGACGCCGGAGTCCATCTGGGGCCGGGACTTCGTTGCCTCCGCCTACCGCTTTACGCCCGCGGCTTCCAAAGCCCGCATTTACGATTACCTCTTAAGTCTCTACCCCGGCGCCACAGAAAAAGACTTCCAAAAACTCGTATGATCTCCGCGTCAAACCATCAATCACGCACATAAAAAACGGGGCCGGTATCAAAGCCGGCCCCGGTCGTTAAACGACCAAAAGCTTACTGCATCAGCGAATCGACGTCGATCGCATTACCCGTGTGCGGATGCGTCTTCCGGACTTCCTTCGGGCCCCAGCCCGCATGGATCTTGACGTCCTCTTCTTCCGCTTCCTGTATCTCCTGTTTGGAAGCCGGCATCGTCTCGCGCGACTCCAAGCAGAACATTGAAACGCTGTCCGGACCGAACCTGTGCGCGGTGCGGGCGCAGTCGATCGCGACGTTGCCGCCGCCGACGACCACGACGTCGCCTTCATAATGCTGATTCTGATCCGCGAGCGCGCCGTTCAGGAAATGGACCGCGATGTCGGTGCCTTCCGCGGTGTCGTTCGGGACGCCCGGGCGCCGGCCGCCCTGGCAGCCGATCGCGATGTAAAACGCTTCATAATGATACCGTTTTCAATCCAAACTTATCCCCCGGATGGATCCAGACAGACTTTCCGGTTGACAATGCGCCCGTGAAAGCTATATTGGAACTATGAGTACAAAAAACCTGCCGTTTGAAATCCGTCCTACCGTGCCGGGCGATCTTCAGGATCTCCGGCGGATCTACGCCGCGGCGCGCGCCTTCATGAAGGCGACCGGCAATCCGAACCAATGGGGCGACATAAAGCCGCTGGAAGCGGATCTCTTAAGCGACATGGCGCTCGGGAACGGATACCTGATCCTGCAGGACGGGCGGCCGGTCGGCGCGTTCGCGCTGATCTTCGGCGAAGACCCGACCTACGGGCGGATCGACGACGGCGCCTGGCTCGATGATCAAAAGCCCTACGCGACGATCCACCGGATGGGGTCGGACGGCACCTGCCACGGGGTCTTGAAAGCCGCGATCGATTACGCGTTTTGCCGGATCGACAACGTGCGGATCGATACCCACGAGGACAACCGCGTCATGCAGCACCTGGTGACCAAATACGGATTCCGGCGCTGCGGCATCATTTACCTGAAAAACGGCGACCCGCGGATCGCCTATCAGAAACTCGTCGAAAAGACCCCTTAAGGAGGACATTCCCATGAAACTGGTGATCGTACGGCACGGAGATCCGGATTACGAGCATAACACGCTGACCGAGAAGGGGAAACGCGAAGCCGAGCTCCTCGCGCCGCGTTTTGACAACATGGACGTGACGGCGTTCTTCGTGTCGCCGCTCGGACGGGCGCAGGAAACGGCGGCGCCGATCCTCTCGCGCCTTCACCGGACCGCGGAAACGCTGCCCTGGCTTCGAGAATTCACGGAGATTCTGGTACGGCGGCTGGATTCGCCGGAGAAACCGACCTGCTGCTGGGACTGGATGCCCGACGACCTTGCCGACTACCCGATCCTTTTTGACAAAGACCGCTGGGGCGAAGCGCCGATCATGAAGGAAAACGGCATCAAGGCCTATTATGACCGCATCGTCGGCGAATTCGACGCCTTTTTGGCGAAATGCGGCTATCAGCGCGAAATGTCTTACTACCGCGTGATGCGATCGAACCTCGACACCTACGTCCTCATCTGCCATTTCGGTCTGGAATGCGTCCTCCTCTCGCGTCTCTGGAACGTCTCGCCGGTGCCGCTCTGGCAGGGCACGATCGCCCAGACGACCGGCGTCACCGAGGTCGTCACCGAAGAGCGCCGCAACGGCATCGCAAGCTTTAGGATGCTCACCTTCGGCGACGTCACTCACCTCACTTCGGCCGGTGAACCGCCCTCCTTCTCCGGGCGCTTCCGCGAAAGCTATCCGAACAATACCTGGCAGCGGATCTGAAGCATGCAAAAAAAAGACCGCCGAGGCAAAGGCCTCGGCGGTTTTCTTGTCTGAACGGTCTTTATTTCAGCTTCGCGCCGCATTCCGGACAGAACAGCGCATCGGGCGCGACTTCCTTGCCGCACTGCGGGCAGAAGGCCTTTGCGGGCGCCGGGGCTGCCGGAGCCGGCTGAGGTTCTGCCGGGGCTGCCGCCGGAGCTGCTTCCGCCGGAGCGGGTGCTGCAGGCGCGGGTTCCGGAAAGCGATAGCCGCACTTGCTGCAGAACAGCGCATTTTCTTCCACAGATGCGCCGCACTGCGGGCAGGTCTTGACTACGACGCCGCTCGCGTTCATCGTAGGATGCGTGATCTCTTCATAGAACGATGCCTTGACAAGGCCCATGAAAAGCGATCCGAACGCGGCGACCACAAGCATCGCGAGTACCAGAATGATGTAGAAGACGATGCCGACATACGGGATCAGACCCAGAAGCGACAGCGTGAGCGCGACCAGGAATACCGCGACGCCGGGCAGAATATCCGCAAGGAACATCTTGCCGACGTACCCCTTCGTGCGCTCTCTCGAAACGTTGATCGCTTCGGTCGGCTTGACGTCGGGCTCATTCACAAGGATGTACGGCGTCAGGCGATACTGATAACTGCGGATGATCGCGAAGACGGGACCGACGACCGGGATGATTCCCCAGACGAAAACCCAGAGCCACATCCAGAGCATGCCGACCAGCACGCGCTTGAAGGTTTCCTTATCCTGAAATACCGAGAAGATCTGAAGCGTATGGATCTCCTCGCCGCGATAGCCGCGAAGGAAAACCATTGTCATACCAACCTCCAGCAGCAGGATCAGGCTGAACCACACGCCGGGAAGCGCCAGAAACGCCACGTATGCAAGGGCTTCAAACAGGATGGCCAGCATTGAAAGCCCCCAAAGCTTGAATGGTTTCTTCGCGAGCACCTTAAAGACGCGGCCGAAAATCTTGAAAACCATTTTTTATTCTCCTTTCACAGTAGTCAATGTATTATGATTGCAAAAGCACTACTAAAAAAGTACCGCATTTTCGCCTTGATGTCAATGAAAAACAACATCAAAAACGCTTATTCTTCCCCGGAAACGAGTTTTCTTTTGTCAACGGTCACGAAAGTCCCCGGGGCATCCGGCACGCATTCAAGCGTAAAATAATCTGCCGTGCCGCCGTCCCGGATCCGCCCGCCGTCGTCCGTCACGTAGACGTAGAGCGCGCCGTTCCGGGACGCGCGTTTGATGAGCCGGAGCAGCAGCGCGTCAAAGTCCTTTTCATCCGAGCGGAAAATGTGAACCCGCGCGTTCGGCTTCTCCCGGTAATCGATCTCATAGGCCCAGTGCGGGTTATCCTCGGTCTCGACGGGGGGAAGCGCCTGCTCTTCTTCGATGGCCACGAGCGTCAGCCCCATCGCGGGCGCCCGCGGACCGGCCTCCGCGCGGTCGCGTGCCTCCAGGATTTCGCCCATCTTCTCTTCCGGCCAGAGCCCCGAGCCGATCTTCACGAGTGTTCCGGCAATGATCCGCACCATGTTGTAGAGGAAGCCGCTGCCGCTGACCCGGTAGGTGATGATGTCCCCTTCCCGCCGCACTTCGGATGTATAGATCCGCCGCACGGTGTCCTCGACGCTCGTCCGGATCGAACAGAAGCTCTTGAAATCATGCTCGCCGAGCAGCACTTTCGCGGCCCGGTCCATCTTCTCCGCATCCAGCGGATAATAATAAAAATACGCGTAGTTCCGTTCCTTCGGAAGCGGCAGCACGCGGTTCAGAATGCGGTATTCATAGGTTTTCACCGCATTGAGCTTTCTGGGATGATAATCGGGGGAAACTTCGACGGACGCCTGCACGGAAATGTCCCGCGGCAGGAACTCATTCAGCGCGAACTTGAACTTTTCCGCGGGGATCCTGCTTTCGGTATCGAAAACTGCGACGTTGCCGTCTGCGTGCACGCCGGAATCCGTCCGGGAAGCGCCAATGAGGAGCACGTCCTCACCCGTGACCTTTTTGATCGCGCCGGCCATCACGGTCTCGATCGCGACGCCGTTCGGCTGAACCTGCCAGCCGACGTAATCCGTGCCGTCGTATGCGATCGTGAGCCTGATGCGCCGCGTCATAGGAACTCCACCGGGAATGCACGTAAGAAAATGCGGAGCAGGATGATCGCCGCAAGATACGCGAATTGAAGGAGAAACGCGATCACGTCGCGCCGGTGATATTTCAACGGATGCAGTTTCGTCCGGCCGTCGCCGCCGTGATAACAGCGCGCTTCCATCGCCTGCGCGAGGTCGCTCGCCCGCCGGAAGGCGGACACAAACAGCGGGATCAGGAGCGGAATCATGGCCTTCGCCTTTTTGATGAGCCCGCCGTTTTCAAAATCCGCGCCGCGCGCCTGCTGCGCCTTCATGATCTTATTGACTTCATCGATCAGGATCGGAATGAACCGGAGCGCGATCGACATCATCATCGCGACCTCGTGCACCGGCACGTGGAAGATCTTTAAAAAACCAAACGCCCGCTCGAGCCCGTCGGTCAGATCGTTCGGCGTTGTCGTCAGCGTCAGGACGCTGGTGCCCATGATGAGCAGCACGATGCGGATCACCATGAGCGACGCGATCCGGATGCCCTCTTTCGTGATCTTGAAGATCCAGAACCGGACGAGCACCTCGCCCTGCGTGAGAAACAGATTCAAAAACGCGGACAGAACGATCAGAATGACGATGCTCCGAAGGCCTTTTAAAATGAACTTGACCGGCACCTTTGAAAGTGCGATGATGACCGCGAGAAAAACGATCGCGAGCGCAAAGCAGAGAATGCCGCGCCCGGCGTAAAGCGACACGATGTAGAGGACCGAGAACAGCAGTTTCACCCGGGGATCCAGGCGATGGATCACCGAGTCCGCGTCGTAATATTGTCCTAAGGTAATGTCGCGTATCATATATAAAACTTCCTGAAAACAGGCAGATTTCTTCCTGTTTTATTTCTTAAAGATGTCCAGAAGGATCTCCTTCGCTTCTTCCGTATTCAGGACGACTTCGGGGACGTCGTAACCGCGCTTCTTCAGCTCCCGCATGAGGTACACCGTTTCCGGCGCACTAAGACCGATCCCCTCCAGTGCGTCGACGTGGCGGAACACTTCCTTCGGGGCGCCGTCATATTTCAATTCACCGCTGTCCATGACGAGGATCCGCTCGGCAAACTCCGCGACGTCGTCCATGCTGTGCGAGACCAGAATGACCGTGATGCCGCTGCCCTGGAGCTCACGGCACATGGAGAGAATGTCCTCCCGCCCGTGAGGGTCAAGGCCCGCAGTCGGCTCGTCCAGAATGAGACATTCCGGTTCCATCGCGAGGACCCCCGCGATCGCGACCCGCCGCTTTTCGCCGCCCGACAGATCGAACGGCGACTTTTCATAGGAATCCTCCGGAAAGCGGACGGCCTTCAGCGCTCTGATTGCGCGCGCCTGCTGCTCTTCCTTGTCAAGGCCCATGTTCTTCGGACCGTAACAGACGTCCTTTAAGACCGTCGTCTCGAACAGCTGGTGCTCGGGATACTGAAAGACCAGCCCGACTAAGCGCCGGAGATTGCTGTATTGATACCCTTTTGCCGTGATTTCCGTCCCATTGAAGAAGACTTTCCCGCTCGTCGGCTTCAACAGGCCGTCCAGGAACTGGATCAGCGTCGACTTGCCGCTGCCGGTGTGCCCGATGATCGCCAGGAATTCGCCCTTTTCGACCGAAAAGGACACGTGATGCACCGCGTATTTTGGCTCCTTCGCGTCAGGCTGATAGGAGAAGGAAACGTCTTTCAGTTCAAATTGCATAATGCGTTCGCAAGCTCCTTCCAGTTTAAGATCCCGTCGGGGAGATCAAGCCCCTCCTGCTTTAATTCGTACGCGAGCTCCGTCATCGCCGGCACCGTCAGTTTGCATGCCCTCAGTTCTTCCACGCGGGAAAAGACCTCCCGCGGCGTGCCGTTCATGATGAGCTTCCCTTCGTTCATCACGATCACGCGGTCCGCGTCCGCGGCCTCTTCCATGTAATGCGTGATGAGGACGACGGTGATGCCTTCCTCCCGGTTGAGTTCATGTACGGTCTTCAAGACTTCCTTCCGGCCCGAAGGATCGAGCATCGCGGTCGGTTCGTCCATGAGGAGCACGCGCGGCTTCATCGCGAGCATCCCCGCGATCGCGACGCGCTGCTTCTGTCCGCCGGACAGGGCGTTCGGCGAACTCATGCGGAATGCGCTCATGCCGGCCTTCGACAGGGCTTCCGTGACGCGGTCCGCAAGCTCTTCCTGCGGAACGCCCATGTTTTCCGGGCCGAACGCGACGTCCTCTTCGACCGAGGCGCCGATGATCTGATTGTCCGGATTCTGGAAGATCATGCCCGCGTCGCGCCGGACGGTCCAGATCGGATCCGCCTCGGGAACGCTCCGCCCAAGGAGCATCACCGAGCCGGCGGTCGGCATAAGGAGCCCGTTCACGTGCTTCGCAAGCGTCGACTTCCCGGAGCCATTGTGCCCCAGGATCGCAACAAAGTCACCCTCTTTCACTTCGAGGGTGACGTTGTCGACTGCACGGACGGTGCCGGACGAATTGCCTTCATCGTCGTACTCTTTGTATTCATGAATCAGATTCAGAATCTCAATGATGTTCATGAAAGCTTATTTTTCGACGAGAAGCGACCTCCCCGTCATTTCCTTCGGCTGCGGGAGACCCATCAGCTGCAGGAGTGTGGGCACGACGTCCGCAAGGCAGCCGCCCTCCCTAAGCGTGTATTTCGGATCCGCGTTGACTAAGATGAACGGCACCGGATTCGTCGTATGCGCCGTGAAGGGCTCGCCGGTCTCGTAGTCGATCATCTGCTCCGCATTGCCGTGATCCGCGAGAATGAAGAGCTCCGCCTCACGTTCGACGACCATCCGCGCGATCTCGCCGACGCACCGGTCGATGTCCTCGATCGCTTCGACCGCCGCCGGAAGGACGCCCGTGTGGCCGACCATGTCGGGGTTCGCGAAATTCACGATGATGACGTCGTAATACGGCGTGCCGTCCTCATTCTTCTTCGCCATGCATTCACAGACCCTGTCACAGACCGTATAAGCGCTCATGCGGGGCTTGAGATCGTAGGTGGCAACGTACTTCGGGGAATCGACCAGAATGCGGTCTTCGCCCGGATTCGGCGTTTCTACGCCCCCATTGAAGAAGAACGTGACGTGCGCGTATTTTTCGGTCTCCGCGATGCGGGCCTGCTTCATACCAAGCTTCGAAAGATACTCGCCGAACGTATTCGTGATCTCCTCCTTTTCGAAGGCGACCAGCTTGTTCGGGATCGTGCCGTCGTAGTCCGTGAAGCAGACGTAGCAGACGTCCGGGCGCTTCGGCCCGCGGTCAAAGAATGTGAATTCATTGTCGCAGAACACGTGCGTCATTTCCCGCGCGCGGTCCGGACGGAAGTTGAAGAAAATGATCGAATCACCGTCCGCGATTGTGCCGACGGCCTGCCCGTTCCGTTTGACGACGGACGGCAGGACGAATTCGTCCGTGACGCCCTGTGCATAGGACGCGCGGATGCCGGACACCGCGTCGGTGATTTCGACGCCCTCGCCGTAGCGGAGCGCGCGGTAGGCCTTTTCAATGCGGTCGTAGTTCTTGTCCCGGTCCATCGCGTAGTAGCGGCCGGAAACCATCACGACCTCGCCGACGCCGAGTTCTTCGCATTTTTCGGTGAGCTGCTGCACATAATCTGCGCCGCTCTCCGGCGGGGTGTCGCGCCCGTCCAAAAAGGCGTGGATGTAGACCTTCTTGAGACCGTTCCGTTTCGCAAGCTCCAAAAGGCCGAAGATGTGCGTGATGTGGGAATGCACGCCGCCGTCGCTGACGAGCCCGTAAAGGTGCAGCGCGGAATCCTTTTGTTTGCAGTTTTCCACGGCCGAAACGAGCGCGGGGTTCGTAAAGAAGTCCCCGTCCCGGATCGATTTCGTGATGCGGGTCAGTTCCTGGTAAACGATCCGGCCGGCACCCATATTAAGGTGCCCGACTTCGGAGTTCCCCATCTGCCCTTCGGGGAGCCCGACCGCGAGGCCGGAAGCCGCCCCCTCTGCGAATGGGTATTCTTTTTTCAGACGGTCAATGTTCGGCGTCCGCGCCTGCAGGACCGCATTGCCCTCCATGCGCTCGTTGATGCCGAAGCCGTCCAGGATCATTAAAATCGTTGGTTTCTTGTCCATAATTCCGTCTTTATCGTCTGCCGATCATGAAGAAATGCTGATCTCCGTCACCTTTCCGCCTTCCAGACGGAAGAACAACCCGAGACCGCCGTTTTGGAAGAACGCGGTGTTGACGTTTTCAAACGGCACTTCAATATCCGGTCCCTCTCCGCCTGAAGAGAGGACCTTGCAGTTCTCTGAAAGCGGCAGCCAGAACCGTTTGTATTCCGACATGAAAGGATCGCTGCCGTTATAAAGATCTCGGCCGACCCGGCCTTCGATCAGGAGCCAGCCGTCCTCCAGGTAAGCGAACAGGATCAGCGGCATATCGTATTTCTCGTAGAATGCCGCCCATTCCTTGTCGTACGCGGCTTTGTCACGCGGGACGCCATCCTCGAGATAGAAGGAAGAGGAGCTGTAGTTGCCGTCCTTCAGGCCGTGATCGAGGTTGTCTTCGATCTCCTTACGGATCGCTGCTTCCAACGTGCTCTTCCGCTCCAGCGTTTCATCCGTCCAGGGCTTGCCGTTGTAGCATTTGACCGTCCACCGATCGCCTTCCGGCTTTCCGCCAAGCTCATAGCCGTTGGCCGCCAGTTTCACGGTCCCGTCTTCAAAGGTCCATTCCGATTCGATGCCCTTCATCGTCTTGTAATGGATGCTCAAAAGCTCGGTGTAAAATGCGGTATGATCCTCCCGGAGGATGATCCGCGTCTCGTTTCCGCCCTTGCCGGCCCAGGTGCCAAGCACCGCTTTTTCCGCGTCGGAAAGCGCTTCGACCGTCGTCTCCGGTCCCGGAGCTTCGGTCGTCCCGTCTTCCGGTGCTTCCGTCGTCTTGTCTTCCTGCGCCTCGGTCGTCTTATCCGCCGGCGCTTCCGTCGTCTTATCTCCCGCCTTCGTCGTGTCCGTGCCGGGATCGACCTCGATCGTGATGCATCCCGTCATCAGCACCGCCGCAAGGACGATTGCCAGACCTTTCATCCGGTGTTTCATGATCCCCTCCTTTTGAATGGTCGTCGTGATCTTTGGAATATAATGTATTTTCCTTCCGGGTCCGCCGGTCATGCCGTCGCGACCGCGCCGAAGTCCGCCTTTAAGGACGCGCCGCCGACCAGGCCGCCGTCGATGTCCGGCTGGCTGAACAGCTCCGCCGCGTTTTTCGCATTGACCGATCCGCCGTACTGAATGCGGATCGCATTGGCCGTCTTCTGCCCGTAGAGCTCACGGATCAGGACGCGGATCGCCCTGCAGACCTCCTCGGCCTGCTCGGTCGAAGCGGTCTTGCCGGTGCCGATCGCCCAGATCGGCTCATACGCGATGACCATCTTCTGTGCCTGCTCCGCCGTAACGCCTTGAAGCGCGATCTTGATCTGCATCCGGATCCAGTCGATCGTGATGCCCTGCTCCCGCTGCGTCAGCGATTCGCCGCAGCAGAGGATCGGCGTCAGGCCTTTTTCAAGCGCCTTCAGGACCTTTTTGTTGATGTCCTCGTCGGTCTCCTTGAAATATTCCCGCCGCTCGGAATGACCGAGGATCACGTATTTCGCGCCGGCGTCCAGCAGCATGTCCGCGCTCGTTTCGCCTGTGTAGGCGCCTTTGTCCTCAAAATAGATGTTTTCGCCGCCGACCTGGATCTTCGTGCCCTTCACGGCCTTCACGACCGTCGTCACGTCGATCGCGGGCACACAGAAAACGACTTCGTTCTTCGTACCCTTTACAAGCGGAATCAACAGCTCGGCGAGGGCTTTCGCCTCGCTCGGCGTCATGTTCATTTTCCAGTTGCCTGCAATGATCTTCTTTCTCATGGTTCACCTTTTCTGAAAATCCCGGCGGTGTTTTTCACCGCCGGTGCATGTTCGTTCGTTTACCGGTCATTCCTTGTCGTCCGCCGCCGCAACGCCCGGAAGTTCTTTGCCTTCAAGGAATTCCAGGGAGGCGCCGCCGCCCGTCGAGATGTGGCTCATCTTCGACGCGTAGCCGAGCTTGTTGACCGCTGCCGCGCTGTCGCCGCCGCCGATGACGGTGATCGCGTCGGTTTCCGCAAGCGCCTTCGCGACGGCTTCGGTGCCGGCCGCGAGCGTCGGATTCTCGAAAACGCCCATCGGTCCGTTCCAGACGACGGTCTTCGCGTTTGCGACGGCCGCCGCAAAGCGTTCGCGGGTCTTCGGCCCGATGTCGAGGCCCATCTTGCCTTCCGGGATCGCGTCTGCCGGGACGACCTCGGTCGCGACCGGTCCGTCGATCGGATCCGGGAATGCGTCCGCGATCACGGTATCGACCGGAAGCAGCAGGGTCTTGCCGAGCTTCTTCGCCTTTTCCAGCATTTCCTTGCAGTAATCGATCTTCTCGTCGTCGACGAGCGAGGTGCCGATGCCGTAGCCCTCCGCCTTTAAGAAGGTGTAGGCCATGCCGCCGCCGATGATCAGCGTGTCGCATTTTTCCAGCAGGTTCGAGATAACGTTCAGCTTGTCCGCGACTTTCGCGCCGCCGAGGATCGCGACGAACGGACGGACAGGGTTCTCGACCGCATTGCCGAGGAATTCGATCTCCTTGTTCATCAGATAACCGACCGCGTTCGTGCCGCCTTTCTCATGAATGTATTTCGTGACGCCGGCGACGGAAGCGTGCGCTCTGTGCGCGCTGCCGAATGCGTCGCAGACGTAATCGTCGGCAAGATCCGCGAGTTCCTTTGAGAACTCTTCGCCGTTCTTCGTCTCTTCCGTGCCGCGGAAGCGGGTGTTCTGAAGCAGCACGACGTCGCCGTCCTGCATCGCGTTGACGACCTTCGTCGCGGCTTCGCCGGTCACGTTGTAATCCGGCACGAACGCGATGTCCTTCTTCAGTTTCTTCGAAAGCCGGGCAGCGACTGCACCAAGGGATTCGCCCTCATTGGGGCCGTTTTTGACTTTGCCGAGGTGCGAGCACAGGATCACGCGCGCGCCTTCGGAGATCAGCTTCTCGATCGTCGGCAAAGCGGCGACGATCCGCGTCTCGTCGGTAATGACGCCGTTCTTTAACGGCACGTTGAAATCGCAGCGCACGAGGACGCGCTTACCTTTTAACTCTTTCAGATCGTCAACGGATTTTTTCTGCATGGTTTTTTCCTTTCTCATTCGTTCTTTGAAAAAGGGCCCGGTCCGCAAAGGACCGGACCCCGTGGTCAATGGAACCGTTCGTCTTACAGTTCCGCGAAATACTTGATGGTGCGGACCATCTGGCTGGTGTAGGAATTCTCGTTGTCGTACCAGGAAACGACCTGGACTTCATAGAGACCGTTGCCGAGGTCGATGACCATCGTCTGCGTGGCATCGAACAGGGAGCCGTAGGTCATACCGATGACGTCGGAGGAGACGATCGGGTCTTCGTTGTAGCCGAAGGAAGCCGAAGCCTGCGCCTTCATCGCCGCATTGATGCCCTCAGCCGTGACGTTCTCGCCCTTGACGACGGCGGTCAGGATCGTGGTGGAGCCGGTCGGGACCGGGACACGCTGCGCGCTGCCGATGAGCTTGCCGTTCAGTTCGGGGATCACGAGGCCGATGGCCTTCGCTGCGCCCGTGGAGTTCGGAACGATGTTCGCTGCGCCTGCGCGTGCACGGCGGAGATCACCTTTGCGGTGCGGGCCGTCGAGGATCATCTGGTCGCCGGTGTACGCATGGATTGTGCTCATGATGCCGGACTGGATCGGCGCGTAATCATTGAGCACCTTGGCCATCGGGGCCAGGCAGTTCGTGGTGCAGGACGTCGCGGAAATGATCTGATCGTTCGCATCCAGCGTATTTTCATTCACGGAGAAAACGATGGTCTTTAAGTCCTTGCCCGCGGGAGCGGAAATGACGACCTTCTTCGCGCCGGCCTGGACGTGAGCCATGGCCTTGTCCTTGGACGTATAGAAGCCCGTGCACTCCAGAACGACGTCAACGCCGAGCTCGCCCCAGGGGAGCTCCGCCGCATTGGCCTTCGCGTAGATCGTCAGTTCTTTGCCGTCGACCGTGATCGTGCCCGCTTCGTCGTCTGCGCTGACCGTGTGAAGACCTTCGCCGATCTTGCCGCAGTAGCCGCCCTGCGCGGTATCATACTTCAAAAGATGCGCCAGCATCGAGGGCTTCGTCAGATCGTTGATCGCGACGATTTCATACCCTTCCGCACCGAACATCTGCCGAAATGCCAGACGGCCAATCCTGCCAAACCCATTGATTGCAACCTTAACAGCCATTGTTTCTTCCTCCGATATAATTATTATATTTAGAAACCCTTTTGTTTCGTTGAAATAATACTTTATTTCCCCTAAAAAAGCAAGCGATATTTGAGAAAAACGGCTGTAATTGACAAAAATTTCACAAATTCGGTTGCACGAGGGAGGCATGACTCTTTCTGCTGAGAATTGATCCTCAGGCAGAAGGGAAATCCCTCCATCTGCCACGGGGTTACACACGGCGAAGAGGAATGATTCCTCTTTCACTTCGAAAAATCTCATTTTCGCGCTTTTCTTGTCGAGGCTTTAGCGTTTTTTTGAGTTTTTGTCAGGACGCTAAAGGAAAACCCCACTATTTTAGCGCTCCGGCAATTTTACCGAAAAACGCTAAAGGCGAAGCCGCTTGCTCTTAGCGTTTTTTAACGGTCGGCCTGAAAACGCTGAAAAAATGAGCGCAAGCATTAGCGTTATTTGCAAAATCTCCAATCGCGCTATAGGGACAGGTCCGGGCGAGGCAAAAATGGATGAAAACGAGTGGATCAAGGCTATGAGCGACTGTAACTGACGCATTTTTTATTGGAGGGCAGGCTCGGGACCATCTTGCCAACCTCTTCGCAAAAGGTTATAATAACATTAAACCTGAATACGAGGCCGAAGGCCGCCGTAATACAGGATCGGAAACGGAGCGTAAGATGTTCGTCGCGGACCGCTGGAAAGACTATGAAGTGTTGGAGACCTCCGACGGGGAGAAACTCGAGCGGTGGGGGAATTATGTCCTCGTCCGCCCGGATCCCCAGGTCATCTGGCAGGGTGTCAGTATCCGGCCGGAATGGGCGCGCCCGAACGCGCATTATCACCGTTCGAGCAAGGGCGGCGGCGAATGGGAATTCTTCGACCTTCCGGAGGAATGGAGCATTTCCTATCAGGACCTCACGTTCCGCTTAAAGCCGTTTTCCTTTAAGCACACGGGACTGTTCCCAGAGCAGGCCGCGAACTGGGACTGGTTTTCCGGCCTCATTAAAAAGCGCGTCGGGGACGGAAAGCCCGTCCGCGTCTTAAACCTCTTCGCCTATACGGGCGGCGCGACGCTCGCGGCATTGGCCGCCGGCGCTTCCGTGACGCACGTCGACGCCTCAAAGGGCATGGTCCAGTGGGCAAAGGAAAATGCGGAACGCTCGCATCTATCGGACCGGCCGGTCCGCTGGCTCGTCGACGACTGCCAGAAATTCGTCGAGCGGGAAGCCCGGCGGGGAAGCCGCTATGAGGCGATCATTATGGATCCGCCGTCCTACGGACGCGGGCCGAAGGGCGAGCTCTGGAAGATCGAGGACGCGTTTCATCCGCTCCTGAAGGAAGCGGCCGCCCTCCTCTCGGACGACCCGCTGTTCGTATTGTTGAATTCTTACACCACGGGCTTCGCGCCCGGGGTGCTCTCCTATCTTCTGGACATCGAAGTCCGGCGCCGCTTCGGCGGGACCGTCACGGCCGATGAGGTCGGGCTGCCGGTCACGGGCTGTCAGGCGCACCTCCCCGCCGGTTCGTCCGGGCGCTGGGAACCATCACGCATTTGAATGCAGAGAAAGGAAACGGTCATGGGAAACTACGCTGCATATGTCGGATGTTATACCTTCCGCGGAAAGAGCAAGGGCATCGCGGTCTACGACGTCAATATGGAGACCGGGCGGTTTGAAAACTGCCGGGAAACGAGCGTCAGCAACTGCTCTTTTCTCGCGGCTTCCGACGATCACAAATACCTGTACGCGGCGGTCGACGAGGGCATCGCTGCCTTCGCGATCCAGAAAAGCGGCGACCTTGTCCACTTAAAGACCACGTCGATCCGCGGCATGCGCGGCCATTTCATCGACGTGCATCCGGAGGGGCATTTCATCGCGGTCGGGGGTTATCACGACGGCAAGATGACGGTGCTCCGGATGGAAGAAGACGGCACGGTCGGCGACATCGTTGCCGAATTCTACGACAAGGGCATCGGCTCCGTCGCGGAACGGAACTTCCGGCCGCATGTCAGCTGCACGATATTCTCGCCGGAAGGCCGGTTCCTCTTCATGGTGGACTCCGGCATCGATCAGATCAAAATCTTCACGGTCGATCACGAGACCGGCAAGATCAAGTTCCGCGACATTTTGCCGTGCGAAATGAATTCGGGTCCGGCACGCATTCTCTTTTCCAAAAACGGCAAGATCCTCTTCGTGCTTCATGAGCTGAAAAACTACATTTCCGTCTACAGCTATGAGATCGGTCCCGACCAGCTCCCGGTATGCGAACTGCTGCAGAAGATCGACACGCTCCCGAAGAATTACAACGTGCCGAGCGCGGCCTGCGCGATGGTCCTGACGCCCGACGGCAGGCATCTCTTCTGCTCAAATGCGGGTGAAAACACGATCGCGATCTACGACATCGAAGAGGCGACCGGTCTGTTAAAGCGCCGGAACATCCTGCCGATCAGCGGCGACTACCCGAAGGACATCGACGTCTTTCCGGGTGGTGCATTCATCGTCTGCACGAACCACGACAGCAACAGTCTCACATTCTTCAGGCCGAACTACGACGCCGGCATCATCATTATGAACGGCAACGAGCTCCCGCTCGACAACCCGAGCTGCTGCACGCTCGTCACGCTGTAACTGCGGTCCGATAAAAATACCGGCAAGGCGTCAAAGCCCTGCCGGTATCTTTTTGTGCATGAAATGCGTTTTACTTGCTTTCGTACCAGGCGACCGGATCCGCAAAGGTGCCGGTATGGTAACCGTTGATCAGGCGGATCATCAGTGCGTTCAAATACTCTCTCGTCGCCTCCGGAAGACTCGGATCGAGATGGCTCTCGCCGATGCCCGAATCGTCGGTCAGGAAAACGAAGGTCCCGCCGGTTAAGACGGCTTCCGTACGGCTTAAGTATTCGGTCAGGGTGTCCGCGCCGCTCGAGAGGACCGGGCAGATCCGGATGCCGCGTTCCGCCGCCGTGGACGGGTGGAGCCAGACCGGCTCGTACTGATAGCCGTCGCTCCCGCGGATCTTCATCGTCTCGACCTCGCGGTTCCAGATGATGTCGTCGCACTGCGCGTGCATCCGCCAGCGGCCGTGGTTCGAC
>CAMZDH010000005.1 GCA_947305345.1 uncultured Lachnospiraceae bacterium
CGGAAGCGCTCTCGGACGCGAAGAAGTATATCGGGGCAATGCAGGAACTTCAGGGCACGCTCGGAAACGGCGCCGACAGGCTGCTTGCCTTCTATCAGCTCTCCGACGAGATCGAGCTCGCGCTCGGCAAGGTCTACGGCTACGCGTCTCTGAAGGCCGACGAAGACACCGCGAACGCGAAATACCAGGACGCGCGCGGCAAGGCGCGTTCCCTCTACATCGGCATCGCCGGCGCGATGGCCTTTGCGGAACCGGAGATCATGGCGATCCCCGAGGAAACGCTGAACTCATTTTATGAAGAGAAACCGGCGCTTAGGACCTATCGGCGGAACATCGACAGGATCCGCCGGATGGCTGCCCACATCCTCTCCCCGAAGGAAGAGGCGCTGCTTGCGGCGGCGCGCGAGATCGCGGGATCGCCGGAAACGATCAACTCCATGCTGCACAACGCGGACCTCCAATGGCCGGACGTGAAGGACGGCGAAGGCAACACGCATCCGCTGACGAACGGCTCGTTCGTGCCGCTTTTAGAGTCTCCGGACCAGGCGTTTAGGAAGACCGTCTTTGAAACCTATTACGAGCGGATCGAAGGCGTCCGGAATACGGTCGCGGCGGCGCTCGACGGACAATTCAAGCAGCTGAAATTCTACGCGGACGCCCGGAAGTTCCCGAACACGCTGGAAGCCGCGCTGACCGAAAACGAAGTGCCGGTCGCGGTCTATCAGAACCTCATTGAAGCCGTCCATCAGAACCTGGAACCGATGTACCGCTACGTCCGGCTCCGCAAAAAGATGCTCGGCGTCGACGAGCTCCACATGTACGACGTCTATACGCCGATCGTCCGGGAATCCTCCAAACAGATCCCGTACGAAGAGGCAAAGGCGACCGTCCTCAAGGCGCTCTCGGTGCTCGGAAAAGATTATACGGACCTGCTCGAGGAGGGCTTTACGCACCGCTGGATCGACGTTTACGAGAACGTCGGCAAACGCTCCGGCGCCTATTCCTCGGGTTCGAGCCGGCCGCACCCCTACGTGCTTTTAAACTACAAGGACACGCTCGACAACATGTTCACTCTCGCGCATGAAATGGGCCACGCGCTGCATTCCTATCATTCCACGAAGCATCAGCCGGTCAATACGAGCGACTACGTGATCTTCGTCGCCGAGGTCGCCTCGACCTGCAATGAAGTGCTGCTGATGAAATACCTCCTCTCGGTCACGGAGGACAAGAAGGAGCGGGCCTACCTCATCAACCATTTCCTCGATTCGTTCAAGGGCACGATCTACCGGCAGACGATGTTCGCGGAATTTGAACTGACCATGGGGAAAATGTGCGAGAACAACGAGACCCTGACCGCGGACGCGCTGACGGAAAAGTACCTTGCGCTGAACAACCTGTATTTCGGTCCGGACATGATCTCCGATCCGTATATCGGGCTCGAATGGGCAAGGATCCCGCATTTCTTCTACGACTACTACGTCTTCCAGTACGCGACCGGGTATTCGGCCGCCGTCGCGATCGCGAACCGGATCCTCTCGGAAGGCGCCCCCGCGGTCGCAGATTATAAGAAGTTCCTGTCCGGCGGCTGTTCGACGGATCCGATCTCGCTCTTAAAGATCGCGGGCGTCGACATGAGTTCACCGGAGCCGGTCAATTCGGCCCTGAAGCTGTTCGGAGAACTGGTCACGGAAATGGAAGCGCTGGTCTGAGCCGGCAAGGTTCGGACGGCGTATTAACGCACGACCTCCAAAAGGATCGAGGCTAAGACGATCAGGACGGACCCGATGATCTGGAACACGTCCATCGGCTCACGGAGGACGATCGCCGCAAGCAGCACGGTCACGACGGGATCGATGTAGGTGAGGAGCGACGCCTTCTGCACCGGCAGCATCGAAAGCGCCGTATAGAAGATCGCGTAAACGATACCGGTCTGGACGATCATGAAATACAGGAAAAGAAGCACCTGAAGCGTGTCCCAGGAAAAAGCGGCCACTTCGGGTGCTTCTTTCAACAGGACGTAGGGCACCATCACGGCGCCCGCGAAGAACAGCTGGACCACGCCGCGGTCGAACGGCGAAACGTCCTTCATCTTCTTGTTGAGGATCAGCACCGCCGCGTAGGTGGCCGCTGCCGCGAGACCGAACAAAAGTCCCCGGACGTAATGCTCTCCGCCCACTTTCACGGCGCCGGAAAAGACCCCGGCGACCATCGCGATCCCGAGGAAACTCAACAGCGCGATCAGCCCTCTCTTCCACCCGATCTTCTCCTTGAAAATGAGCGGGGCAAGCAGGACGACAAGGATCGGCGCCATGTAGTCGAGCAGCGTCGCGGTGCCGACGCCGGCGTCTTCAAACGACAAAAAGAGCGTCAGCCAGTTGACGCCGAGCGCCATGCCGGAGAGCATCAGGAGAAGGAAGTTCCGCCTGACCGCCTGAAGATCCGGCTTTTTACGGAGGAGCAGCATAATGAGCGCGAGCGTCAGGCAGCCGCCGAAGCCCCGCGTCATCGCGACGAACCCCGCGGGCGCCGTAAAATAGTGCTTGATGAGGCCGCTCATGCCGAACATGGCCGCCGCGAGCACCATCAGGAGAGTTCCTTTTCGCTCCGTCTTCATCAATAACGCCCCATCCGCGGCGCGTTTTCCGCCCGTTTCGGCGGATCCGCCGCTATAATATCGTCAAGTATACGCGCGCCGCGCGAAAATGCAACAAAAAAATGCTTGAACGAATTCATATTTATGCTACAATCTTGTTATTCTTTTTCTTAAGGAGGGAGCGCCGTGAAACTTGGATTCTTGGGTACGGGCCATATGGGCGGTACGATCGTCCGGGCGCTCGACCGGTCGTTTCCGCCGGACGTTCATGAATATTTATTGAGTAATCCGACGGTCTCGAAGGCGGAAGCCGTCGCGCGGACGCTGAAAAGCCCCGTGCAGGTGGTCTCAAACGAAGAAGCCGCGAAAGCCGCGGATTATCTCTTTCTCGGGATGAAGCCGGGACAGATCGGGGAGGCGCTCCAAGCGCTCCGCCCGGTCTTTGAGGCGCGCGTTCTGGAGGGCCGGCCGCCGGTCCTCGTTTCGATGGCGGCCGCGGTCGAGATCGAGACGATCTTAGACGCTGCAGGCCATGAACTTCCGGTCATCCGCATCATGCCGAACACGCCGATCGCCTGCAACGAAGGCGTCGTCGCCTATGATCTGAAAAACGTTTCAGCGGAAGCGGAAGCCGCCTTCACTGCGCTCTTTGAGAAATGCGCCCTCGTTCTGAAGACGACGGAACAGGGGCTCGACGCCGTCGGCACGCTGTCCGGCAGCGGTCCCGCGTTCGTCTATCTGTTCGCGGACGCATTGGCAAAAGCGGGAGAAGCGCTCGGCCTTCCGGCTTCGGACGCGCTTCAATTGTCCTTACGGACCGTAAAGGGCGCGGCAACGCTTGCGGAAGAAAGCGGAAAGGATCCGGAAACGCTCGCGAATGAAGTCGCGACGCCCGGCGGCACGACGATCGAGGGCGTCAAAGTGCTGAAAGACGCAAACCTCGACGAACTGATCCGAAGCACGCTTGATGCGTCCTACCGGCGCACGCAGGAACTCAAATCGAAATAAAGGAGGCACGCCATGAGAATCGTCGTAAAAGTAGGCACTTCCACCCTGACCTATGAGACCGGGCGCATGAACATCCGCCGCGTTGAATCGCTGACGAAAGTCCTCTCCGATCTGAAAAATGCCGGCCACGAGGTCATTCTCGTGTCTTCCGGCGCGATCGCGATGGGCGTCGGAAAGCTCGGGCTTTTGGAACGCCCGAAGGACACCCCCGGCAAACAGGCCGCGGCTGCCGTCGGACAATGCGAGCTCATGTACGTCTACGACCGCGCCTTCACGGAATACCATCACACCGTCGCGCAGCTCCTGATCACCGCGGAGGACGTCGCGGACGAGGGGCGCCGGGAGAATTTTGAAAACACGATCCTCCGTCTCCTCTCCGAAAATGTGCTCCCGATCATCAACGAAAACGACACCGTCGCGACCGCGGAGATCAACCTCGGCGACAACGACCACCTCGCGGCCGTCACGGCTTCGACCGTGCACGCGGACTTGCTCATTCTCCTCTCGGACATCGACGGGCTCTATGAAAAAGACCCGCACCGGTTCCCGGACGCGGAGCGCATTTCCTTTGTGGAATGCGTCACACCGGCGCTTGAAGCCATGGCGGGCGGCAGCGCCTCGAACCGCGGTACCGGCGGCATGGTCACGAAACTCCACGCCGCGCGCCTTGCGGCGGAGGCCGGCGTCGAGACCGTGATCGCAAACGGGCAGGACCCCGAGATCCTATACAAAATCATAGACAAAGAGGACGTCGGCACACGGTTTGCCGCAAAAGGTTGAAAACAGGGCTTTATCCGCATTTTACAGAGGAGACCCATATGACAGTCATTGAACAGTTAGAACGCCTGGAAACGGTCAAATACGCGCTTGCGGCGGCAAGTGCCAAAGATAAGGATCTGGCGCTTTCCAAAATGGCGGACGCGCTGGAGGCGCGGCTTTCAGAGATCCTGGAAGCCAATGAAAAGGACCTTTCAGCGGCAGAGGGAAAGATCTCCGGCGTGATGATGGACCGGCTCCGCCTGACAAAGGAACGCGTGCAGGCGATGGCGAAAGGCATCCGGGACATTGCGCGACTTTCAGATCCCGTCGGCGAAATGCTCGAAGAACGCGTACTGGAGAGCGGCCTCCGTCTTCAGAAGATCCGCGTCCCGATGGGCGTCATCGCGGTCATTTACGAAAGCCGGCCGAATGTGACGAGCGACGCGGCCGCGCTGGCGCTGAAGGCCGGGAGCGCGGTGATCCTCCGCTCCGGAAAGGAAGCCCACAAGAGCGCGGAAGCGATCGTAAACACCATGAAAGCGGGGCTTAAAGACTCCGCAATTCCGGAGGACGCCCTCTTTCTCGTTGAAGACACCTCCCGCGCCTCTTCGGAGGAGCTCATGAAGGCGCGCGGCTATGTCGATCTTCTGATCCCCCGCGGCGGCGCCGGCCTCATAAAGGCCTGCGTCGACAATGCGGACGTCCCGGTCCTGGAGACCGGCACCGGCGTCTGCCACCTCTTCGTCGACGATTCCGCGGACTTTTCGATGGCGCTCTCCGTCATCGAAAACGCGAAATGCAGCCGTCCCTCGGTCTGTAACGCATTGGAGTCGCTATTGATCCACCGGGACGTTTTAAAGGACTTCCTGCCGTTCCTCATCGAGACGCTTGTCGGAAAACGCCGGAAGGAAGGCCTGCCTCCGGTCCGCCTCCACCTATCGGAGGAAGCACTCTCCGCGGTCCCGGACGGCCTTCTGGACACTTATGGGGATTACCTGCTGCCCGCGGCGGAGGGCGATTTTTCGCGGGAGTTTCTAGATTATGACCTCGCGGTCAGCGCGGTCCCAGATGTTCAAGCCGCGATCGACCACGTCAACCGGCATTCGACCGGACACTCCGACGGCATTCTCAGCAACAGTGAAGCGCACATCCTGCAGTTCCAGCGCGCCGTCGACTCCGCCTGCGTCTACGCGAACGCCTCGACCCGCTTTACCGACGGCGGCGAATTCGGTTTCGGCTGCGAGATCGGCATTTCCACGCAGAAGCTCCACGCGCGCGGCCCAGTCGGCCTGAAGGAGCTCTGCTCGACAAAATACATCCTGAGCGGGACCGGCCAGATAAGGGTGTAAGCGAAGGCGTGGCTCTTTTTTCTTGTATGAACGAGGCTGTTAAATAAGTCCCAATAACACGAGCCCGGCGAAAACCGGGCTCGCAGTTTATCATTTTCCTGCCGTTTGCCGCAGAGGGTTTCGCAGAGGGTTTCAGCAAAACCACTCAAACGCTTTCCGGATCTCATTTTGTTGCGTTTTTGTCTACGTCCATTAGCGTAATCCGAAAAAAAACGGATTACGCTAATGAGATTCGTCACTTTTTTAGCGTTTTAGAAAAAGTTTTCATTTGCGCTAATGATTTTCTCTTTTTGCGTTAGCGTAAAATGATGAATGGGCAGAAAACGCTGAAAAAATGAGAAAAAGCATTAGCATTTTCGAGAAAAAGAAAGAAAACGCTAAAGAATGAGCAAGAAGCACCGGAAGAAAGAAGAATATCATTAGCGTTTTCAAGAAAAAGGAAGAAAGCGCTAATGGGTGGTTTTGGGCAGCCCCGTTTTTCAAGACTTAGAAATGGTCCTTCTAAGTTGATCCCTTGAATTTTCGCGGATCTTGACTGAAAATGCGCGATCGTAGAAATCGAATTCTTTAACTTATTTTCCGGAAGCGTGACGATCGTTGCGAGGACCGAGGTGACCCCTTCGTGAAGGTAATAGTCCGTCATGGCGGCCAGGGCTTCGGGGTCGGCGTCGGTGAAATCATGCCCTTTCCCGCCGTGGAAATGGATGTCGACGAAGCCCGGCAGGACGTAGCAGCCGGAAGCGTCAAAGACGGTGTCGTCCGGGCGGGCCGACGCCGCGTTTTCGCCAAGGGAAAGGATCGTTTGATCGAATACGACCGGTACGCTGTCGAAGTGCTGTCCGATGAGGACGCTGCCGTTTTTGAGGATCATTCTTCGCTTCCTCTCCGCGCCGGTGGCGGCGCTTTGCATGAAAAGATATTTTACCATACCGGACGGAACGGGACAACCGTCTTCAGTCCTCTTCCGCGCTTTTTCGCAATTTGTCTTTTTCAATGCCGGAAAGCGTGATATAATAGAGCCGCCGGAAACGAAAAAAAGGAGGTCCGCCATGGGATTTATCGAGGAAAAGGAAGCATATTATCAGAGAAACATCCAGCCGCTGACGCTGCCGGACGATTTCGAAGCCTTCTGGCGTTCGTCCGTGGAACGGCTTCGCGCGGTGCCGCTGACCGTCAGCCGGGAACGCCTCAAAACGCCTTACGATAAGACTTTCTTCACGGATCTCGTCACCTTTTCAACACATGACAAGACGGTCGGGACCGCTTACTTTTCCTGGCCGGTCCACGCGGACGGTCCGGTGCCTGCCGTCGTTCATTACCACGGCGGGAGCGGGACGAAGGACATCTTTCCGGACATCGTTTCGACCGGCGTCGCCTGCTTCTCCGCGGAGGCCCGCGGCCAGGGCGGCCTGACCCTCGACCGCGCGGACTACGACGAGACGAGCTTCAACGGTCTTGCCTATACGAAGAACATTTTCAACCGTGATACTTTCTATCAGATGAACCTTTGCCTCGACGCGATCCGTGCCGTGGATGTCGTTTCGACGTTCCCGGAGATCGATCCGAAGCGCATCGTCACTTACGGAGGGAGCCAGGGCGGCACGCTTTCGGTCGTCGCGGCCGCGCTCAGCGGCAAGGTCTGCAAGGCGTTTTCGCTTGAACCGAGCTGGTGCTCTGCCCCGTTCCGCTTGGCGCGCGGGAGCGGCGTGTTCAAACAGTATCAGTCGTTTCTCAAATCTTATCCCGAATACACGGATCAGGTCCTCGACGTGCTCCGCTACTTTGACCTCACGAACATGGCAACGATCCTTCACGTACCGACCTGGTTCGCGCTCAGCACCGCGGATGAGCTCTGCCCGCCGGAGACCGTCTATTCCTGCTACCACTACGCGGCCTGCGAAAAACATTTGATGATCCTACCGTTCGCGCCGCACGGCATGCACCGGCTGTTCAAGGAGTTTTCGCGGGAAGAATTCGCGAATCTCTGACCGTAAGGCCGATATAAGCAGTCTCATCTACCGTCACGCATTAAAACCATCCATCCGGAGGACGCCATGAAGAAAAAACTCTCAAAGAAATTCTGGGCGGCGCTCGTGATCTTCTCGCTCGTCGGGCAGATCGCGTGGGTCGTCGAAAACATGTATTTCAATGTCTTCATCTACAAAATGTTCAACGCGTCCGCGAACGCGATCTCGACGATGGTGGCGGCAAGCGCCATTGCGGCGACCGTGACGACGCTCCTCATCGGCGCGCTGTCGGACAAGGTCGGGAAGCGGAAACTTTTCATCGTCCTCGGCTACATCCTTTGGGGCGTTTCGATCCTCGCCTTCGCCTTCATCCGCGCGGACGTGATCAGCGTGATCTTCGGCCAGGCGGTCAGCGTCGCCTCCGCCGGCGTCGCGCTTGTCATCATCATGGACTGCGTGATGACTTTCTTCGGTTCGTCCGCGAACGACGCCTGCTTCAATGCGTGGCTGACCGACGCGACGGACGAAGGGAACCGCGGCAAGGCGGAAGGCATCAATTCGATGATGCCGCTCCTTGCGGTCCTCGTCGTCTTCGGCGGTTTCTTAGGCTTTGACCTCGATCAGTCCAAAAGCTGGGTCCTGATCTTCCTCATCATCGGCGGCGTCGTGCTCCTCATCGGCGTGCTCGGCATTTTCCTGATCCAGGATACGCCGATCGAAACGAGCGGCAACCGGAACTATTTCAAAAACATCTTCTACGGCTTCCGGCCGTCCGTGATCCGCAGCAGCAAAATGCTCTATCTGTCGCTCGTCGCGTTCATCGTTTTCAACATCTCGATCCAGGTCTTCATGCCGTACCTGATCCTCTACTACACGGAAGCCCTGAAACTCGACAATTACGTGCTGATCATGGCGCCGGCGATCCTCGTCGCGGCCGTCGTAACGGCGCTGTACGGGCGTTTTTACGACAAGGCCGGCTTCCGGGTCTCGGTGCTGCCGTCGCTCGGCATGCTGATGCTCGGCTATCTTTTGCTGATCCTCAGCAAAAACACGGTGCTCGTCTTCATCGGCTCGCTCTTCATGCTGAGCGGATACCTTTCCGGCATGGCGGTCTTCGGCGCCGTGATCCGTGACCATACGCCGAAAAACCGCGCAGGCATGTTCCAGGGGCTCCGGATCTTCTGTCAGGTCCTGGTCCCGGGCGTCATCGGGCCGTACATCGGCGCGTTTGTCCTTCGGAACGCGGAAAAAGTCGTGAACTCCGACGGCACGGAATCGTTCATCCCGAATCAAAACATTTACATTGCGGCCCTCATCGTCGCGGCCGTGCTCGTGATCCTGCTCTTCACGGTCGTTTTCCCGATCCTGAAAAAGGAGCAGGCCAAGGCCGCCGCTTCGGAGAATGCAATGCCGCCCGAAAAGGAAGCATAAGCGATGAACGGCACGCTTCCTTTCAGCGTCTATCCCCGGCCGCAGCTTAAGAGGTCTTCTTATTTCTGCCTGAACGGAGCGTGGGACTTTACGGTCTTTCACGCCGAAAAACGGGGGAAATCCGCGCCGGATCCTCGGAAAGAGCATTTTACGATCACGGTCCCGTATTGCCCGGAATCGGCCCTTTCCGGCGTTCAAAGGACCTTTACGGACGACGATACCTTTTTGTATACAAAAACGTTTACTTTGCCGCCAGGATTCACGGTCCCGGGCGGCCGGATCATATTGCATTTCGGGGCGGTCGATCAAGTCGCGGAGGTGCGTCTGAACGGCGCCTTCGCCGGGCGGCACGCGGGCGGATACACGCATTTTTCCTTGGACGTCACGGAGGCGATCCTGCCCGATGGGGAAAACCGGCTCGAACTCTCGGTCACCGACCGGCTGGACGACTGCATTTACCCTTACGGAAAGCAGAAGCACAAACGCGGCGGCATGTGGTATACGCCGGTCACCGGCATCTGGCAGACCGTCTGGCTCGAGGCCGTGCCGGAGACCTACATTAAGCGCCTCGCGATCGAGACCGCGGGGAAGACGGCCGTCGTGAAGATCCATGCCGTGCAGGGAAAGGATCCGCTTCCTGTGCCGGACGGCGCGTTCCTTTCTTACCGCGGGAAAACGATTCCCTTCAACGCGGAAAAGGCCGTGATTCAGGACGATTCCGCCGACTTCTGGACGCCGGAGCATCCCGTGCTCTACGACTTTACGGTCACGCTCGGGGCCGACCGGGTCGACTCCTACCTCGGCTTCCGGGACAGCGCTACCGGAACGGATCAGGGCATCCCGCGGCTCTTTTTAAACGGCGCGCCATATTATTACCACGGCGTCCTCGACCAGGGATACTATCCCGGCGGACTCTTTACGCCCGCGTCGGAAAACGCCTATGAAAACGACCTCCGGTTCTTAAAAGCCGCCGGCTTCAACATGCTCCGGAAACACATTAAAGTCGAGCCGGACCTCTTCTATTACGCCTGCGACCGGCTCGGGATCGCGGTCTTTCAGGATATGGTGGAAAACGGCGCATACCGGTTCTTGCGGGACACGATCTTCCCGACGGTTTTCGGAAAGAAAAAGAAGGACAAAAACCTGCACAAAAACGCGGACAGCCGCGCGGCATTTCTTCAATGCATGGAAGAGACCGTCGCGCAGCTTCAAAACCACCCGTCGATCGTCTACTGGACGATCTTCAACGAGGGCTGGGGACAATTCGATAGTGAAAACGTCTATGAAGCGCTGAAGAAGCTTGACAAGACCCGCGTGATCGATACGGCGTCCGGGTGGTTTCAGGGCGGAAAAAGCGACGTGATCTCCGAGCACGTCTACTTTAAGGACGTGAAAATGCGCACCGGCAGCAGCCCGTTCGTCCTCTCGGAATACGGCGGCTACGCCTGGAAGGTCCGGGGGCACGCGTTCAACGAGGGGAGTCAATACGGCTACCGGAGTTTTTCAGGCATCGAAGCATACGAAGCCGCAACCGTGAAGCTCTTTCAAGACGTCTCGCTTCTGATCCCGAAGGGCTTGTCCGCGGACGTCTATACCCAGTTAAGTGACGTCGAGGACGAGCTGAACGGCCTCCGCACTTATGACCGCTCCGTCGAAAAGATCCCGCCGGCAGTCCTAAGAGCGGCTTTTGACGCGGCAAAGATCAATCAAAACCGCTGAAAGCGCCGACAGCAGCAGCAACAGCGGCGGGAAAAAGGCCCTGTAACGCCGAAATTGCCCCGTTTCCGCGTTTTTGCGGTTTCAGACGGGTATTTTTACGTCCACACAAAAAAGCGGCCTTTTTGGCCGCTTTTTTTGTGTTCCCCGGGGCATACGCCTGCCGGATGGTTTTAAACTTCCGGAAGTTCGATCGGATCACCGTTCCACGGGAAGGACGGGAGCGTCGGCTGTTCGCCTGACGGCCGCGTCATTTCCTCGGTCTCCGGCTCGACTTCTTCCGGCACGGTTCCGGTCTCTGTCGGCGCGGTGCTCTCTTCTGCTCCGCCTGTCATCTCATTCGGCTGTTCTTCAGAAGAAGCGCTTTCATCGGGCTTAGTCGTCTGATCCTCGGAAGAGGCGCTTTCATCGGGCTCCGACGTCTGCTCTGCCGTCGTTTCCTGAGGCTCGGTGGTTTCCATGTCGCTTCCCTCCGTTTCCGCTGGATCCGCTGTGGTCGTTTCGTTCTGATCTCCGGACGAACCCGAACGGGCAAACTTCGTGATCAGAAGGGCGCCCAGCACGACAACGAGAACAGCCGCAATGCTAATCAGCACGACTGCAAGCGTTTTTGAATGATTCTGCTTCTTTCTTCGCTTTCCCGCCATTTAGATACCGTCTTACACGACAAAGATCAGGGACAGCCTAAACTGCCCCTGATCCAAGTGGACTCATGATGTCAGCCGCCGACCTCGGCTCCTTCGACAGGACCGCCGGACGTTGTGATGATATCATCACAAACGGTTACCAGAATCTCGAGTTCGGGTGTTTCATAAACTTTCATTTCTGCTCCTCCCATCTTCTACTTGGGATCATTCTCAATGAGAATCCACGAAGGCTTTATAAGCACTCGCTGCCTGATAATACCGATACAGCGCAGCCACCGCGTTCCTAACGTTCTCGTTCGAGCTACCAATCTGTGCTTTAATATAATACCTCGCAGACAGCTGGATTGTCAACTCCCCATTTACAACAACTGTAAATTCCTGTCCAAGATTGTATGCATAGATGTCGCCGATCGTGATCTTGTAGCGTCCGCTGGATGTCACGTATTCCACGTGTTCCGCATCGAGTGCATAACCGTTGACCGTGACACTGTTGACTGCATAGCCGTCTACACCTTTGATGTAGATATAGACCGAGGTCTTCGTGTCGAAGTTCATCGAGAACGTGACCCGCTCAACGTTCGCCGGCTTCTCGGCCTCATACACAGCGTCGGAAACCGCTTCCGCGATTGCCGCAATGTCGAGGTCCTCGGAGATGCCTCTCTGCGTAGCAACGTGGTCGATGCCAAGCGTCCAGCTGCGGAGCTCATCGAGGTACGGCTGCATGTAGTGGCCGTAGTCGAGGATCGCGTTGACGAGCGCGAGTTCTTCAGGCTGGAACAGCGCCGCATTCTCATTGACCTTGTTGACGTAGGCTTCAAGACTGAACGTCTTTGTCGTCGTGAAGGCACCGCTGTGGAAGACTGCAGTGACCTCGTCGGACATTTCGATTACGCTCATCGGGATCGTGAAGCCGTAATACGTGCCTGCCGCGTTCATATGCGTCGCGTCAAAGTCGTCTCTCGTCGTTACGCCGTTCAGTGTGAACTCAACGTAGCTGCCTTTACGGAACGCTTCCGGAATGCTCATATAGAAGTTCAATGCGATCTCGCCGGTCAGCGTGACCGAATTCGTCGTGAACTCCGGAAGGATCATGGTTTCCGTGTAGGTCGCCGTGTAGGTCGCATCACCGGTCACCGCCGCGATTGCCGGATCCCAACCGTCGAAGGTGTAACCGCAGGTTGCTTCTGCTTCCCTCGCCGGCGTTTCGCCGCTGTAGACAGGCGTTTCGCCCTTCGCCATTCTGCCGCTCTGCAGCTCTGTGTTGT
>CAMZDH010000006.1 GCA_947305345.1 uncultured Lachnospiraceae bacterium
ATCAGCTTGGCGAGTGGTTCCAGGATTATGCAGTCGGAAAAAGCCGCGGCTCAATCGCGGATCTGATGTCGATCGCGCCGGACTACGCGAACGTCGAACGGGACGGAACGGTCGAAGAGATCGATCCGGAAGACGTGGAGATCGGGGACGTGCTCGTCGTCAAGGCAGGAGAAAAGGTGCCGGTCGACGGCATCGTGCAGAGCGGCGATTCCTTCCTCGATACGTCGTCTCTGACCGGCGAATCCGTGCCGAGGGCGGCCCATCCGGGCGACGCGATTGTTTCGGGCGCGGTGAACGGAAGCGGCACGCTCCGCATTCAGGCGACGAAGCGCTACGAGGATTCCACGGTCGCGAAGATCCTGGAGCTCGTCGAAAATGCTTCAAGTTCGAAAGCGAAGACCGAGAAATTCATTACGCGCTTTGCAAAATATTATACCCCGACCGTCACGATCGCAGCAGTGCTGCTTGCCGTGATCCCGCCGTTACTGTTCCATCAGCCCTGTGGCGAGTGGATCCGGCGGGCCTGCACGTTCCTCGTCATTTCATGCCCCTGCGCGGTCGTCATTTCCGTGCCGCTCGGGTTTTTCGGCGGCATCGGCGCGGCTTCGAAGGCCGGCGTCCTCATCAAGGGCAGCAATTATCTTGAAATGCTCGCAAAGGTCCGGACCATGGCCTTTGATAAGACCGGCACGCTGACCTGCGGCGCGTTTGAAGTGACCGGGGTCTTCCCGGAGGAGGGCGTTTCACGGGAAGAACTGCTGAATGCGGCTTCGGTCGCGGAGACCTATTCCGCGCACCCGATCGCGGAGGCGATCCGGAAGTATACCGCCGACGGCCCGAAGCCGGAAGGGGAGATCCGTTCCGAAGAGATCGCGGGTCAGGGGATCCGGGCAACGCTCAAAGATAAGACCTATTACGCTGGCAACCGAAAACTGATGGACGCGGTGAACATTCCCGCGCCGCTCATCGATACGGCAGGCACGGTCGTTTACGTATCGGAGAGAAACCGGTATCTCGGCGCGCTCGTGATCTCGGACAGCGTGAAGGAGGGCGTGAAGGAAGCGCTTCAGGAACTCCGCGCTTCCGGCGTCACGCGGACCGTCATGCTGAGCGGAGACCTCACGAGGACCGCGGAAAAGGTCGCGTCCGAGCTCGGCATCGATGAAGTCCGCGCGGAGCTTCTGCCAGGCGACAAGGTGGCCGCGATGGAAAAACTGATCTCGGAGAACGGCAAGGGCGTGTTTACCGCCTACGTCGGCGACGGCATCAACGACGCGCCGGTCCTGATGCGGTCGGATCTCGGCATCGCGATGGGGAGCCTCGGGTCGGACGCGGCGATCGAAGCCGCGGACATCGTGCTCATGGACGACGACCTCCGGAAGATCGGCAAGACGCATAGGATCGCCCGTAAAACGCTCCGCATCGTGCGGGAAGATATTGTGATTGCACTTGCGGTCAAGTTTGTGGTACTATGTGCAGGTGCATTCGGCTTCGCGTCGATGTGGCTCGCGATTTTCGCGGACGTCGGCGTTGCGGTTCTCGCAATCCTCAACTCGATGCGCGCGATGAAAGCGTAGCACGGAACGCGTCCGGAATGCCGTTTAAATTTATCGAACGATCAGGCGGTATTCCATGATCCAGCGTCTGTGGACCGGATTTCGTAAAAAATTCATCGGGGATAAGGGGTTCTATAAGGCGGTCCTCGCGATCGTTGTCCCGATCATCATACAGAACGGCATTTCCAGCTTCGTCAACATGCTGGACAACATCATGGTCGGGCAGATCGGCACCGAGCAGATGTCCGGCGTCTCCATCATCAATCAGCTGTATTTTGTTTTCATGCTCTGCATTTTCGGAGGGCTCGGCGGCGTCGGCATCTTCACGGCGCAGTATTACGGCGCCGGAAATCACGAGGGCGTGCGGCGGACCTTCCGCGCGAAGCTCTGGATCGGCCTGGCCCTGACGGCGCTCGGCGCGACGGTCTTCCTCGTCTTCGGGCGCACGCTGATCGGCTTTTTCCTGCACGAGGACGGCAGCGGCATCGACCTCGAAGCGACGCTGCATTACGCGGAGCTTTACCTCCACCTGCTGCTGATTTCATTTCCTGCGTTTTTCATTCTCCAGGTCTATACCTCAATGCTTCGGGAATGCGGTGAAACGGTCCTGCCGATGAAGGCGGGCCTCGTTGCCGTATTCGTCAATCTTGTCGGCAATTTCCTGCTGATCTACGGCCATTTCGGCCTGCCGAAGCTCGGCGTTGCCGGCGCCGCGGTCGCGACCGTGCTTTCCCGGTACATCGAAATGCTGATCGTCGTGATCTGGACGCATACGCACGGAAAACGCCTGCCGTGGGTCCTTGGGCTTTACCGCACGCTGTTCCTGCCGCTTCGCGAATTCGGCATGTACCTGAAAAAAGGCCTGCCGCTCCTTTTCAACGAGACGCTCTGGTCGGCCGGCCAGGCGGTGCTCGCGCAGTGTTATTCGACGCGCGGTCTCGCGATCGTCGGGGGGTTAAACATTGCGAACACCCTGAACAACGTCCTCGACATCATTTTCATCACGCTCGCGAATTCGATCCTGATCGTTGTCGGGCAATTACTCGGCGCAGGGCGCCTGGAGGAGGCAAAGGACAAGGACAACAAGATGATCTTTTTCTCGATCGCGGTCAGCGTTCTTTCCGGACTCCTGCTCGTCATCGGCGCGTTCACCTTCCCCTACGCGTACAATACGACGGACGAGGTGCGGCGCGTCGCGCGGGACTTCATCCTCGCGTATGCTCTGGTCTGTCCGAAGAATTCGTTCCTGAACGCCGCGTATTTCACGCTCCGCGCAGGCGGGAAGACGATCCGGACGTTCATTTTCGATTCCGGCTCGGTGTGGCTCGTCAGCATCCCGATCGCATTCGTCCTGAGCCGCTTCACGAACATCAGCGCGGTCTGGATCTTCCTCTGGGTGGCGGTCGCGGACCTTTCAAAGGTCGTGCTCGGCGTCGTCTGGGTGAAGAAAAACATCTGGCTCAACAACCTCGTTGCGGGCCGGGACGACGGGCAATGAAGAATTGCGTGCCGTTCTAAAAAAGCTATCGACAAACCTGAAAATCTATATTAAAATAACCACAGTATAAACCCTTACAGGAGGTACAAAATGGGACTTTTAAGCGGACTTTGGAATGCAGCGAAGGGCCAGATGGCCAATGTTGTGGAATGGCCGGAAATGGAAGAGGAGGATATCTTCACAAAATGGCCGAATGCAGAGATCAAAAAGGGCAGTAAGCTGATCATCCGTCCGGGTCAGGACGCGATTTTCTTCTTTCAGGGACGTGTAGAAGGCATTTTCACCGAAGAGGGTGAATACGATATCGATTCTCAGATCATTCCGTTCTTAAGCACGCTGAAGGGCTTCAAGTACGGCTTCGATTCCGGCCTTCGCGCCGAGGTGCTGTTCGTCAACACGCGGGAATTCCCGATTCCGTGGGGCACGCAGAATGCGATCAACCTCCCGGTGGCGGGCCTGCCCGGCGGCATGCCGATCCGCGCGTTCGGTACAATGATCTGCAAGGTCGGTGATTACAATATGCTCGTCGAAAAGGTCGCGGGCGTCACGGCCGGCTATCAGGTTTCCGACATCCGTCCGAGGATCTCGGCGGTCAACGATCAGCTTCTGATGAAGTGGATCGTCCGCGAGGGCAAGGACATGTTCAACATTCAGGCCAATGCGTACGACATCGGCAAGGGCATTGCGCAGGATCTTTCCGCCGAACTCGAGAAATTCGGCATGGTCTGCGCAGATTACCAGATCCAGAGCGTTTCCTATCCGGATTCCGTCCGTGAAATGCAGGAGAAGGCGGCCGGACACTCGATGATCGGCGATCTCAATGCGTATACGACGATATCGATGGCGGACGGCATGGCGACGGGCCAGAACAACATGGCCGGCGCAGCCGCTTCCTGGCAGATGGGCATGGCGATGGGCCAGCAGATGGTGAATAATATGCAGCAGCCGCAGCAGCCGCAGGCGCCGGTTGCGCCGCAAGCGGCTCCGGAAGCGGGCGCGGCACAGAAGATCGTTCCGAATTTCTGCCCGAACTGCGGCCAGAAGACGAACGGCATGAACTTCTGCGGCAATTGCGGCTTCAAGCTCGTCTAAACCGCTGAATTGAAAAGAAACGCGCATATGAAAAAACTCTATCTGATCGTTGCAATCCTTTTATGTTTCAGCCTTGCGGCATGTCAGGGCAAGAAAGACCCTGCGCCGGCGGATGGAGAGACGGTTGCGGAGCTCCCGGATCAGGACGGCGACGGCAATCCGGACGTGCCGGAAAAGACCGCGGCGGTCATCTACATCTCGATCAACCCCGAGATCGCATTGTTCATCGATGAAAACGACCGCGTGATCGCCGTTGAATTCTTAAATGAAGACGCGAAGGCGGCCTACGGCGATCTGAAACTCGGCGGGATCCCGTATCAGGAATCCACCGGGCTCATCATCGAAACCGCGATCGAAAAGAACTATCTGAAGGCGGAGGGCGAAGTCACGGTCGAAGTGTCGGCGCTTTCCGAAAAGGTCGAGAGCGCGAAGATCTCCGGGGACGTGGGCGCAAAGGTGCAGGAAGTCACCTCGAAGCAGGAACTGGCCGTCACCGTTACGACCGGCGACGTGAGAGAACCCGGCCGCATCCTTTGCTGGGAGTGCCTCGGCAGCGGCAAATGCATTTACTGCGACCAATGCGGCCCGTGTGAGGTCTGCCACGGAAAAGGCGCGCTGATCTGCGAATTCTGTACGGAAGGGTACAATGAATGCAGCATCTGCCACGGAAACACCGCCAAGGAGCAGTTCATCACCGTCACGGTCGTGGAAGACGTGGAATACTGCGGCGTCTGCGGACACAAGCGGAGCGAGACGGACGTGCTCTGCCCGACTTGCAAAGGCAGCGGCCGGATGCCCTGTCATATGTGCCACGGGTTGGGTAAACTTACCTGCACGCAGTGCAACGGAGCACCTCCGGAGCGTTGCCCGTTTGGCGGTGTTGACTGTCATGCTCCCGGCTGTGACGGAGTGTGGCATAAATGCACGAATTGCGGCGGAACCGGTATGAAGGACTGCAACGAGTGCGAAGACGGAACCGAGCCCTGCCCGGTGACCTGCCCGCATCCCGCTCCGAGCCAATATACCAAGACCGAGGAAGTCGAAAAGGAAATCGACAATCCGGATTTTTGCGTGCCGTGCAACGGCCAGGGACGCCTCGTCTGCAACACCTGCCACGGCGATTATTCGGTTCCCTGCGACACCTGCGGCGAGACCGGCATCACGCCCTGCGGCATGTGCCCGACCGAGAAAGGCGTCTGTGAGCGGTGCCACGGCAGCGGCATGCTCGATCCCTGACACCCGGTGATTTCAGAAGGGCTGCCGCGCTGAACCTTCAGAACGGCAGCCTTTTTCAACCATTTCACATTCAGGAGTGCTCTATGAATTCTCTGAACAACCTGAATCCTCAGCAGCTGGAAGCGGTCCAAACGACAGAAGGACCGCTTTTGGTTCTTGCCGGCGCGGGCTCCGGAAAGACCCGTGTGCTGACGCAGCGCATTGCTTATCTCATCGAGGACGGCATCGCGGACCCCTACGAGATCCTTGCGATCACGTTCACGAACAAGGCCGCGAAGGAAATGCGGGAGCGCGTCCTCCGGCTCGTGGAGTACGGCGACGCGGTCTGGGTCGCGACCTTCCATTCGACCTGCGTCCGCATTCTCAGAAGGTTCGCGGACCGGCTGGGCTATTCGACGGAGTTCACGATCTACGACGCGGACGACCAGCGGACCGCGATGCGGCACATCATCAAGGATCTGGAGCTCGACCCGAAGAAGTTCAAGGAGCGGAAGCTCGTCGCCCTGATCTCCGCGTACAAAAACGCGCACGTGACCGTGGATGACCTCTACAAGGAGGGCATGAACGACGTCGCGAAGCGGACGGAGGCCGAGATCTACGAAGCGTATGAAAAGCGCCTGAAGAGCAATCAGGCGATGGATTTTGACGATCTTCTCTTAAAGACGGTCGAGCTGTTTGAGAAAAACGACGACGTGCTGAAGCTCTATCAGCGCCGGTTCAGATATATTCTCGTGGACGAGTATCAGGACACGAATCCGGTGCAGTTCCGGTTCGTGTACCTCCTTGCGAAGGAACATCAAAACATCATGGTCGTCGGTGACGACGATCAGTCGATCTACCGGTTCCGCGGCGCGGACATCCGGAACATCCTGGACTTTGAAAAGCATTTTCCGGGGACGAACGTCGTGAAGCTCGAGCAGAATTACCGCTCGACGACGCACATCCTGGACGTCGCGAACGCGGCGATCTCGAGGAACCGCGGACGGAAGGACAAGCACCTCTGGTCCGCGCTCGGAAAGGGCAGCGACGTCGTCTTCCGGCAGTACGACTCCGGAAAACAGGAAGCGGAGGAGATCATCCGGAAGATCCGGGAAAAGGTGCGGAACGCGGAATACGACTACTCGGATTTCGCGATCCTCTACCGGACGAACAACCAGTCGCGTCTCTTTGAAGAAGCCTGCATCAACCGGAACGTCCCGTATACGCTCGTTGGCGGCGTCAATTTCTATCAGCGCGCCGAGATCAAGGACATGCTCGCCTACCTCAAGGTGATCGCGGGCGCCGTGGACGCGCAGGCCCTCGAACGGGCGCTGCAGGTGTCGAAGCGCGGCATCGGCGACGCGACCGTCGTCCGGCTGCAGAAATACGCGGACGCGAACGGGCTCACGCTCTTTGAAGCCGTCTCCCGCGCGGACACGGTGCCGGGCGTCGAACGGGCGCGGGGAAAGCTGAAGGAATTCACGGACCTCATTTTAGAACTTCGGAAGGACGCGAAGGAGGAATCGCTCGACGACCTTCTCCGGGACGTCTACGAAAAGACGGATTACGCGTCCGTCCTGGACGAATTCGAAGACGACAAGCAGGAGCAGAAACTCGAGAACGTCGAGGAACTGATCTCGAAGGCGAAGGACTTTGAGCTGCAGTGGGCCGAGGAGCATCCGCCGACGCTCGGGGATTTCCTCGAGGAAGTCGCGCTGATCAGCGACATCGACACCGTCGAAGACGGCAAGAACCGCGTGCTTCTCATCACGGTCCACGGCGCGAAGGGGCTCGAGTTCCCGGTCGTGTTTCTGGCCGGCCTCGAAGAAGGCGTTTTCCCGTCGTACCTTTCGGTCGCGGACGAGGATCCGATGGCGCTCGAAGAGGAACGGCGGCTCTTTTACGTCGGCGTCACGCGGGCGAAGAAGGAACTATACCTTTCCGCGGCGGCGAGCCGGCTCGTCAACGGAAACTTTCAGTGGACCGAAATCTCCCGGTTCGTCGCGGACATCCCCGGAGCGCTCGTGGAAAAGGACGTCGTCGACAACGGATTTTCGAGAAGGCCCGCGGAGCGTCCGTTCGGCAACCCGGCAGGCCGGACGTTCGGAACGGCTTCGCCTTATGGCTTCACGCCGGCCCCGGAAAAGCCGCGCCCGCCGGTTCACGAGACCTTCGGCCGGACGTTTACGATCGTGAAGGCAGCTTCGCTCGATTACAAGGAAGGCGACCGGGTGCGGCACGTCAAATTCGGCGAAGGCACCGTGACGAAGATCGTCGACGGCAAAAAGGATTACGAGGTCACGGTGAACTTCGACAGTGTCGGCGAACGGGTCCTGATGGCGGGCTTCGCGAAGCTCGTGAAAATCTGAGGCGGATTGTAAAATTAACAGAACGTTCACAGGTTATCGATTGATTTCCCGGGCGTTTCATAGTATGATGGATTCAGCGAGAAAGAAAGGAGAGTGGTCTGATGTTGGAGTGGTTGAAAAGCTTAGGGGCGGAAAAGGCTCCGGTGGTCGTGGAAGCGCCCGAGACGGATGAAAAGAAGATCCTGAAACTGGTGCTCATCATTTTGTGCAGCGTATTACTTGCGGCAGGGATCGCATTTCTCGTATACCGCCTGATTAAAAAATACGGCGAACAGGATTACGGCGATTACGAAGACACCGATGAAGACGAGGATTTCTTCGAAGGCGAGAATGCATAAAACGGAGACGGCGGGCCGGTGCTGAGCTTTGGCCCGCCGTTACCATGTTTACCGGAGGAAACCGGAACAGGCCGGTAACCGGAGGAAACAATGAAAAAAGGTCAGATTTACCAGGGGGTAGCCGGGGAGATCAAGTTCCCGAATCGGACCGTCGTGAAGACTGAAGAGGGCGAACTCTGCACCGTCGCCAACGCATTGCCGGGGCAGGTCGTGGAGTTTCGCGTGGAGAAGGTGAAAAACGGCCGTTTTGAGGGCCGTCTTCTCCAGGTGATCAAGAAGTCGGAGAGTGAGACCGCAAAGGAAATATGCCCCCATTTCGGCGTTTGCGGGGGCTGTTTATATCAGAGTCTGCCCTACATTCACCAGCTGAGGCTGAAAGAGTATCAGATCCGGCAGCTTTTAGACCGTTTGGACGACGAATACAAGTGGGAAGGCATCAAGGCGAGCCCGCGGGAATTCGGCTACCGCAACAAGATGGAATATTCCTTCGGCAACGAAGTGGTGGACGGTCCGCTGACCGTGGGACTCCACAAGCGGGGCGGATTCTACGACATCGTGCCGGTCCGCGACTGTAAGATCGTGGACGAGGATTTCCGGATGATCCTGATGATGACGGAGATCTATTTCCGGGCGCTGAAGATCCCGTTCTTTCACAAAATGGCGCACGAGGGCGTCCTGCGTTACCTGGTCGTCCGGAAAGGTCTGAAGACCGGTGACATCATGGTCGCGCTCGTCACGACCTCGGCGCTTGACCGTTCGGTCGCGGAGGGCTTCGCGGAGCAGCTGCGGTCCGTGACGACGCAGGGGAAGATCGTCTCGATCCTGCACATGATCTCCGACCGTCCGTCGGACGTCGTGTCGGCGGAGCGCATCGAAGTGCTCTACGGGCAGGATTACTTTTACGAAGAGCTGTTCCAGCTGAAATTCAAGATCACGCCGTTCGCATTCTTCCAGACGAATACGTTCGCCGCGGAGGTGCTCTACGAGACCGTCCGCGGGTATCTCGGCACGATGAAGGACAAGCAGGTCTTTGACCTCTACTGCGGCGCGGGCACGATCTCTCAGGTCCTCGCGCCGGCGGCGAAAAAGGTCATCGGCATCGAGATCGTTCACGAAGCGGTCGTCGCCGCGCGGGAGAATGCGGTGATGAACGGCCTCACGAACTGTGAATTCATCGAGGGCGACGTCGGCGAGGTCCTGTCCGGCATCACGGAACTGCCGGACATCATCGTGCTCGATCCGCCGCGCGAAGGGATCCATCCGAAGACCCTGAAAAGGATCATCGATTTCGGCGTGGACCGCATTGTTTATATTTCCTGCAAGCCGACGTCCCTTGTCCGGGACATCGAGGTCATGCAGCAGGCAGGGTATCTTCTGGAGCGGGCATCGGCGATCGACATGTTCGTCGGCACGCAGAACATTGAAACGGTCGCGGTGCTTTCGAAGACGCGGAACAGAGGCGTGCGTTCATAGTGTTTCCAGGGAGGAATGAAATGAGAGAAGAGTTTTTCGTGCCGTCGAACGACGGACAGACCAAACTGCACGGATACGTCTGGCAGCCGGAGGGACAGCCGAAGGCCGTCCTGCAGCTCGTGCACGGCATGGTGGAGTACATCGGCCGCTATGACGCGTTCGCCTGCGCCGCGGCGTCAAACGGCTACGCGGTCATCGGCCACGACCATCTGGGCCACGGCCAGAGCCTGACCGGACCGGACAAAAAAGGCTATTTTGCCCACAAGGACGGCGACAAGATCCTGATCGAGGACATGCACCGGATCACGGAAGAAGGGAAGAAGCGCTTCCCGGGGCTTCCGGTCATCATTCTCGGGCACAGCATGGGCTCCTTCCTCGTGAGAAGGTACCTCGCGGAATACAGTAACGACGTCAAGGCGGCGATCGTCATGGGCACGGGCTTCATTCCGGGCGCGCTCGCGGGCGTCGGCAGGACCGTCGCGAAGATCGACCGGGCGTTCAAGGGCGAATTCCACCCGAGCAAGACTTTGACCGCGCTTGCCGTCGGCAGCAACAACAAGCCGTTCGAGCCCGCGAGGACCCCGGTCGACTGGCTCTCCAGAAATACGGAAAACGTCGACCGCTACATGGCGGACGAGAACTGCGGCTATCTCTTCACGACGGGCGCCTACGTCGATTTCTTCACGTTCATCGGCGACCTCGCGAAGAAAAAGATCGTTGAGAAAATGCGGAAAGACCTGCCGATCCTGATCATCTCCGGCGAGCTCGATCCGGTCGGCGGTAAGCCGGCCTGCGAAAAGCTGCTCGCGCAGTATAAGGAGCTCGGCATGGAATGCGTCACGCTGAAGCTCTATCCGGAGGACCGCCACGAGATCCTGAACGAAGTGGACCGCGAGCAGGTCTACAAGGACATCGTCGCGTGGATGGACGGCGTCCTCGCGTAAGGCTGCGCATTACGGAAAAAGCCCGGCAGACGAAAACGGTCTGCCGGGCTTTTCATATGGGAAACCTGTTTATATCACGGTTCCTTCGGGGTTTAAGAACAGGGCGCCCGGGGTCGTGATGACCGCGCCGCCGTTTATATAGCGTTCCTTCAGCGCCTCTTCGAGGCGGTTGTGCGTCTCCCATTCGGCCGGCGGCGTCTCCTTGTAGGAAAGCGGGAAGACGAAATTGAAGACGTCCTCGCCGTTTCCGCGGGCCGGAAAACGCGAGAAAAGGTTTCCGAAACGGACGATGTTCGAATCGTCGCCGATGAGTTCGACGATCGTCGGGTCCAGGAGCCAGGAGAGGCAGTAGACGCATTTGAAATCGCATTCCGGATAATGCGTCTTCGCGGTCTGCATGGCCCGCTCTAAAAGCGGCAGGATGTAATCCGGCGCGAGGTTCGCGCCTTTGCCGATGTGGAGGTTTAAGACGGTGTCGCCGGGCTTCAGCACTTCCTTCCAGTCGCTCTTCTGCAGGATCGCGGGCGATTTGGCAATGATCTCGCCGGTCTTCGTCGCGAGGTGCCCTTCATAAGTGGTCTCCGTCTCATTGAAGACCGTCGTGAAACAGCCGCGTTCGTCCTCATAGCCCGGATTGCCGAGCCGGTGGCCGGTGCGGTGGAACCGGAGCCCCTCGCTCATCATCGCGAGATAGTCGCCGGTCGCGGGATTCTGGAAGAAGTGGACGCGGGCGATCATCGTATGGATCTCAAACTGGAAACCGGCGCCCTGATGGAAAATATCGGCCTTCATGTAGTGGCAGAGCCAGCCGAAATACAGCCGGTTGAGCCCCGGCTTGCCGGTCCGCCGGTGAACGGTCTTCATCGAAGAATAGAAGGCGGGCATCATGCTTTGCATTTCCGCTTCGGTAAAACCGCGCCGCAGGTATTCCTTCGCGCCCTCCGGGACGTTCGGCAATAAGATCAGCACCGGCACGAACCGGTTCAGAAGGTCGTCCTCAGTCATCGGGAACGGGGTCTTCCGGATCTCCGGCATCGGCACCTCCCGGATGATCTTCGAGAAGCGCAGCGCTTGCTCGAACGCGGCCGGCTCGTTCCGAAGCCGCTTCGCCGCCTCCAGCGTGTCGTCCAGATACTCGCGCAGAACGTGATATTCGGCCTCGATCTTCCGGATCGATGCTTCGCTCGCAAACTCCGCCCATGGATCCATGCTTGTCTCCTCCTTCGCAATGCGTTTTCCGCGCCGGGGCTTTTTCGGGTCCCATTGTTTTTTTATCGCAAAGTAGTGGAAAATGCAATTCTTTTGTGCTATATTTTATAAGTTGCATTGTTTTTTTGAAAGGATCGGCGGGAGAATGCTTGAAAAGGCGGACGATCAGCGGTTTTTTGACGTGCTCGGGCGCGACGCGTCGGAGCTCGCAAAGAAAAAACTGTGGCTGCTCGACATGGACGGCACGATCTATGAGGAGGACCGCGTCTTTTCCGGCACGGTTCCGTTCCTCAAAGAGATCCGCCGGCTTGGCGGGCGGTATATGATGCTGACAAACAACTCCTCGAGATCCGTCGCCGATTACGTGAAAAAAGTGCGGAAGATGGGGATCGACGCGTCGGAAGACGATTTCTTCACCTCCGTCCACGCAACGATCCTGTACTTAAAGGAGCATCACCCCGGCGAGCGGATCTACGCGCAGGGCACGTGGTCGTTCATCCGCCAGCTGAAGGACGCGGGGCTCGACGTCACGGAGGCGTTCGACCGGTCGGCGACCGTGATCCTCGTCGGCTTTGACACCGAGCTTACGTTTGAGAAAATGAGGCGGACGACCGAACTCCTG
>CAMZDH010000007.1 GCA_947305345.1 uncultured Lachnospiraceae bacterium
AGATCTGGGAGCTTGCCGACCCGGTCGTTTCTCCGGCCTATACCGAGGGGCTGAAGGGCACGCCGAACGAGCTGAAGCTGAAATACCTCGCGGACAACGAGTTTAAGGACCTTTCCGGGGAAGCGCTGAAAAACGCGATCTCCGAGCGCATTAAAAAGAAGGACAGCGACCTGAAAGGCAAGATGGCTTCCGAAGGCACGACGCCGCGGCAGCTCACTGACCTCATCGGATCGCTTTCGGATCTTACGAGCGGCTCCGGCGACAAGGGCACGCCGGTCGTGCTGATCCAGGGCTATTTCGACAACTATACCAATTGACAACGGCGGTTTTCAAGCAAAGGAGAAAACAAAATGCCACAGAAAAAGGGTAGAGAAACGACTCCAACAGGCGGAAACGGAAAGCTCCACCGCCGAGGCGAAGGGCTGAACACCGGCCCGGTCGGCAACGGCCCGCGCGGCAATTCCTCGCAGAACGGCGCGAACGGAAGGACCGGAACGGCTTCGAACGCCGGCCGTCCGAGCAGCGGCTCCGGCTTTGGCAGTTCAGGCCCGAGACCTTCCGCCGGCTCTCGTCCTTCGGGCGGCGGCACACCGAAGGGCGGTCCGGAGAAAGGGATTCTGACAGACCTCCTGACCGGCGGTTCCTCGTCCTCCTCCTCGTCCTCTTCTTCCTCCGGCAAAACGAGCGGGATCAACGTCAAGACGATCATCATCATCGTGATCGCGGCGGTCGTGCTGTTCGGCGGCGGCGGAAAACTGTTCTCCTGTCTGACCGGCGGCAGCAGCACCACCAACACCGGTAACGACACCGGCATCATCTCGAGTCTTCTGGGACAGTCGACCTCGAACATGGGCTCGGTGCTTTCGGGCCTCGGCCTCTCGAACCTGCTCGGCGGCTCGGGCTCCGGCACGAGCTCCCTCGTCGGGAACCTCGCGGGCAGCGCGGTGACGGGACTCGTCAACAACTGGGTAGGCAAAGACAATACGGGCAAGCTCAACAAGGAAGTTGCGAGCGGTGCCCGTCCGAAATATACGACGATCAAGGGCAATAACAAGGACAAAGTGACCATCATGGTCTACATGTGCGGCACGGACCTCGAATCTAAGTACGGCATGGCGTCCTCCGACTTGGCTGAGATGAAGAAGGCGACGTTCGGCTCGAACGTGAAGTTGATCGTCTATACCGGCGGCTGCAAGCAGTGGAAGTCGAGCGGCATTTCCAATACGAACAACATGATCCTGCAGATCGAAGGCGGTAAGATCAAGGTCTTGAACGACAATGAGGGCAAGGCCTCGATGGTCACGCCGTCGACGCTGTCCGGCTTCATTCAGTACTGCAAAAAGAACTTCCCGGCGAACCGGTACGACCTGATCCTTTGGGATCACGGCGGCGGATCCGTGACCGGCTACGGCTATGACGAGAAATACGCGTCCAGCGGGTCGATGAACCTGACCGGCATCCGCACCGCATTAGAGGACGGCGGCGTGCAGTTCGATTTCATCGGCTTTGACGCCTGTCTGATGGCGACTGCGGAGACCGCGTTCACGCTTGGCGATTTCGCGGACTACATGATTGCCTCCGAAGAATCGGAGCCCGGCATCGGCTGGCATTATACGAACTGGCTGACGAAGCTCGGCGAGAACACCTCGCTCGATACGCCGACGATCGGCAAATACATCTGCGACGATTTCGTCAGCGCCTGCGCATCCTCCTGCGCCGGCCAGAGCACGACGCTTTCGGTCATCGACCTCGCGGAGTTCACGAAGACCGTTCCGGACAAGCTGACCGCGTTCGCGAAGGCGACGACAAAGAAGATCACGGGTTCAGATTACCAGACCGTCGCGAAGGCGCGGAGCTCTTCGAGAGCCTATGCTCAGACGTCCGGCATCGACCAGATCGACCTCGTCCATTTCGCTTTGAACTTAGACACGACGGAATCCAAGGAGCTCGCGGACGCGATCCTTTCGGCCGTCAAATACAACCGCACGTCGTCCGACATGACGAACTCCTACGGCGTGTCGATCTACTTCCCGTATCAGTCGACGAAATACGTCGATCAGGCGATTTCCACCTACAAGAACATCGGCATGGAAGACGCCTACAGCAAGTGCATCAAGGAATTCGCTTCGATGGAAGTTTCCGGGCAGGCGGTCACAGGCGGCAACGCGGACTATTCGAGTTCCATTTTAGGGCTCCTCGGCGGCGGTTCGAACCAGTCGAATGCGTCCTCGTCCTCCTCGAGTTTGCTGAGCGGCCTCCTTTCGGGCGCGCTCGGCAGCAATACGACGAGCTCCTCCTCGGGCCTTGGCAACATCGCTTCCCTGATCTCCGGACTCGGCGGCGGGAACCTGGACTTCCTGACCGGGCGGACGCTGACGAACGACGAGGTTGCGGAATATCTTTCGACGACACTCCTCGACCCTGCGAAGCTCAACTGGAAGGACGGGCCGAAGGAGAGCCTGTACATTACGCTTTCGAAGGACGAATGGGCGCTCGTCACGGATCTTCAGCTGTCCATGTATTACGACGACGGCGAGGGTTTCATCGACCTCGGCATGGACCGCATTTTTGACTTTGACGACAGCGGGAATCTCCTTGCGCCGCAGTCCGCTTCCTGGCTCACGATCAACGGCGAACTCGTCCCGTTCTACTTCGACCGTTCGGTCGGAACGGGCGACGACTGGCAGATCGAAGGCCATGTCCCGGTGCTGATCGACGGGGAGCGCGCAAACCTGATCATCGTCTTCAATGAAGCAAATCCGAAGGGCTTTGTCGCGGGCGCCGCGCCGGTCTATGAAGAAGGCATTGAAGTCATCGCGAAGAACGTGACCGAACTGGAGATCGGCGCGAAGATCGACTTCATCGCGGATTACTACACCTACGATGGCGTATACGAAAACACTTACATGCTCGGTGACGATTCGACGATCTACGACGGCGAGCTGAAGGTCGGGTACACGGAGCTCGCGGAAGGCAAGGGCAACGCAATGTATCGCCTGACCGACATCTACAACAACGTGTACTGGAGCGAAGCAGTTTTATATTAAGAGGGGCGTACATGAAAAGAGCAGGCATTTTGGAACCCGTTTTCTCCCTGCCGGGACGGTTCGGCATCGGAGATTTCGGACCGGGCAGCTTTGAATTCATTGACATTTTGGCAGACGCCGGCATGAAGATCTGGCAGGTCCTGCCGCTGAATCCGTTAGGGTACGGCGAATCGCCCTACCAGCCGTTTTCTTCGTTCGCGGGCGAGACGCTCTATGTCGACCTCGACTCGCTTTATGAGGACGGGCTTTTGAAGCACCGGCCGCGGTCGTTCCAGAAGGACGCGGTCCGCGTGGACTATCAGGCGGTCCGGCAGTACAAGGAAAAATATTTCCGCGAGGCCTTCCGGGCGTTTGAAGCGCGGCGGAAGCCGGCCGGCTACCGGGCCTTCACCAAGGAAGAATGGGTCTATCCCTACGCGATGTTCATCACGCTGAAAAAGAAGAACGGGATGGTCGCCTGGACGGAGTGGCCGAAGGAAGACCGCGACTGGATCCTGAAGCGGGAAAAGCGCCCGGAACTGGACGAAGCGGTCCGCTATGAGATCTTCCTGCAGTATGAGTTCCGGATCCAGTGGCTCCGCATCAAGGCGTACGCGAATGCGCGCGGGATCCTCTTAATGGGTGACATTCCCTTCTACGTCGGACAAGATTCCCTGGACGTCTGGATGAATCAGGAGGAGTTTCTTCTCGATGAGGCCGGATATCCCGAATGGATCGCGGGCGTGCCGCCGGATTATTTCTCGGCGACCGGCCAGCGCTGGGGCAACCCGATCTACAACTGGGCGGTCATGGAGGCGAACGGCTTCCGCTTCTGGCGAAACCGCGTCAAGGGAAATGCGGTCCTCTTTGACATGATCCGGATCGACCATTTCCGCGCGTTCGACACCTACTGGAAGATACACGCTTCCTGTCCGACCGCGATCGAAGGAAACTGGATCGAGGCGCCGGGCTATCAGCTGTTTGACAAACTGCTTCCGGAGATCCCGAACGTCGAAATCGTCGCGGAGGACCTCGGGATGATGCGGGACGAAGTCTATGTGCTCCGGGATCATTACGCATTCCCGGGCATGAACGTCCTGCAGTTTACGCTTCTGGATGAGAAGTTCAAGCTGCGGGAGCATATGATCACCTACACCGGCACGCACGACAACGATACGGTCGAGGGCTGGTGGGAAACGCTCCCGATCGAGGAGCGGGAAAAGTATAATGCAGCGCTCGAGGCGCGGGGCATCCGCGTGAGCGGGGGCACCAAAGCCGAACAGTTCGTCCGCCTCGCGTTTGAGACGCCGACGGAAACCGCGATCGTGCCGGTCTGGGACGTCTTGTCCCTTCCGGGGATATGCAGGATCAACGTACCGGGGCTCATTGATCCGAGGAACTGGACGTGCCGGCAGCCGAGCCTGAAAGCATTAAAAGCGGCGGTACCCGGACTTCGGGCGCTCGCCGAAGAAACACATCGGATATAAAAGACAGGAGTGAACGCATGAAAGTCGCATCGAGCAGGTATTTACTGGACAGAAAAGCTTATCTCAAGGAACTCATTGCCGCGCTTCGGGAAAAGTATTCCTATGCGTCCGTCCTCGCTGCGGACGCGAAGGCATATCAGTTTTCCGTTTCCCGCGCCGGGATCCAGGTCTCGGAGGACACGCGGTTTTCCGAGCGCGGGTTCGTCGTCCGCGTCTATGACGGAACGAACTACGCGGAGTATTCCTTCAATGAGATCGGCAGGGAAACGATCCCGGAGATCGTGAAGAAGGTGGAAAAGGAATTGCTCCCGCTGGACGCGGAGGTGCCGGGATCGGTCACGAAAAAACGGAACCGGCAGCAGACGGACGAAGGCACCGTTTTCTCCGGATCGACCTCTTATGAGATCCATCCGGACGAAATGGGGAACGACGAGATCGTCCGCCGGCTGAGCGCGCTCCGCGAGGACGGGCTGAAAGCGGTCGAGGGGCTGGTCGAATTCAGGACCTTCCTTTCGTATCAGGAGATCCACAAACTGTTCCTGACGGACAAGACCGACATGGAGCAGAACGTCCTGTGGACCTGCGGCGGGATCCTCGCGATGGCGCCGGCGGGCGGCGCATTGAAGGACAGCATGCAGGGCTATTCGGTGCTCGGCGGCGTGGAGCTTCTGGACCGGATGGCGCATGACGTCGAGCGGGTCGCGAAGACCGCGGTCGAACTGACGAAAGCGGAGCCCTTAAAGCCCGGCACTTATGAATGCGTCTGCACCCCGTCCGTCACCGGCATGATCGTCCACGAGGCTTTTGGGCACGGCGTTGAAATGGATATGTTCGTGAAGGACCGGGCGCTCGCGAAATACAACGTCGGCACAAAGGTCGCGTCCGAGCTTGTCACGATGCGGGATACCGCGTGCGCACTCAACGACGCGGGCTCGTATTTCTTTGACGACGAGGGGACGCTTTCGAAGGACACGGTCATCATTGAAAAAGGCATTTTGAAGCGCGGCATGTGCGACGCGGCGAGCGCGGGATACCTCGGCACGGAGCCGACCGGCAACGGCCGCCGAGAGAGCTTCCAGCGGAAGGCCTACACCCGGATGACCAATACGGTCTTCGAGGCGGGACACGACAAAGTCGAAGACATGATCGCCTCCGTGAAAGACGGCCTGCTCCTCGCCGAGCCGACGAGCGGCATGGAAGACCCGAAGAACTGGGGCATCCAATGTATGGTGAACTATGCGCGGGAGATCAAGGACGGAAAGCTGACCGGCCGCATTTTCTCCCCGATCGTTTTGACGGGCTTCGTACCGGATCTATTGAAATCCATCACGATGATGAGCGACACGATGGAGACCTGCGGCAGCGGCTTCTGCGGCAAGGGACATAAGGAATGGGTCAAGGTCTCGGACGGCGGCCCCTGGATCAAGGCGACGATCCGCTTGGGTTAAGAAGGAGGCAGCATATGAGAGCAATGATCGTTGAAACCTTAAAGGAACTGGCGGTACCGGTCTATACGATCCACGAAAAACGGACCGAATCCGCGGAACTTTTTTTCATCAAAAAGGAGCTGGATACGCGCCGCGTAAAAGACGTGACGATCTGGAGCGTCCGCGTCTACCGCGACTTTGAAGAGGACGGCAAGCGCTATCGCGGCATGTCGGAGATCCAGGTCGCGCCGGGAACGACGAAGGAGGAGCTTCGAAAGGAGCTTTCGAAGGCATACGAAGCCGCGAAAAACGTGCGGAACGAGTGGTTCGACCTTTACAAAGGCGAGACGGAACCGGTGAAGGTCCGCGAAAACGGGCTGACGAAGCTGAGTCTTTCGGAGATCGCGGGCACATTCGCAAAGGCGATCTTCGCGGCGGATACGCGCTCCGACGCATTCTTAAACAGCGTTGAGATCTTCGCGGAAAAATACGAAGTGCGTTTCCTGTCGAGCGAAGGCTTTGAGAACGGCTACCGGACGGCCTGCTGCAAGGGTGAGTTCGTCACGCAGTGCAAGGAGCCGCAGGACGTTGAACAGTTTTTTGAATTTGAATACGAGGACCTGACGCCGGAAGCGCTGACGGAGAAGGCAGAGGCCGCGCTGAATACGGTTTCGGACCGCGCGAAGGCTTCCGTGGCGCCGAAAACCGGGACCTATGACATCGTGCTCTCTGACGATCAACTGAAGGGATTGATGACGTTCTATGGATTCCGTTCGATGGCGAATTTTGTCTACGCGGGGTATTTTGACAGCGCGGTCGGCAAGAGCCTGCAGGGCGAAGACCTGAACGGCGAAAAGCTGAACCTTTATATGGTGCCGAAGCAGCCATATTCCGACGAGGGCATTCCGATGGTGGAGCGGCAACTCCTAAAGGAAGGCAAACTCTGTTTTCTGCAGGGGCCGACACGCTTCGCGCGCTACCTCGGCATCGAACCGACCGGCGCCTACCGCGCGTGCCGTCTGGAAAACGGCACGGTCCCGTTTGAGGAGATGAAAAAGGGCTGCCTCTATCCCGTCTCGTTCTCGGATTTCCAGACCGACCCGATCTCCGGACGTTTCGGCGGCGAGATCCGCCTCGCGTACTATTACGGCGAAAACGGTGTCGAGCTCCTGACCGGCGGCTCGATCAACGGAAACCTGATGACCTGGTATTCTCGCTGGAAAGACACACAGATTCCGATTATACGGGGCCGTTTGCGGTCAAGGTCAAAGGCGTCGCCGTCGCGGGCGTGTGACGCATTTGCGTGGACGATCAGAACAGGAGAGCTGAACATGGCAACCATACGACCGTTTCGGGCGCTCCGGCCATCAGACGGCTATCAGGAACGCATTCCGGCGCTGCCCTATGACGTTTTTTCGGAGGCGGAGGCGCGCGCCTATACGGCAGCGCATCCGGATTCCTTCTTGACGATCGACCGCCCGGAGACGATGTTCCCCGAGGGGCAGGATCCGTATGCCGGCGAAGTCTACAAAAAGGCAGACAAAACCTTCCGGAAATGGATCCGGGAAGGGCGGCTCGTCCGGGAGGAAAAGCCCTGTTATTACCTCTACGAGCAGACGATGAACGGCCGTGTGCAGTCCGGTTTTGTCGCGTGCTCCGCGGTCGATGATTATCTGAACGGTGTCATTCTGAAACACGAAAAGACGCGTGCCGAAAAGGAAAAGGACAGGATCCGTCACGTCGACGCGCTGAGCTGTCAGACGGGACCGATCTTTTTGGCCTACCGGCCGATGAGAAGGCTGAAGGAGATCGCAAAGGCGGTGCGGGAAACCGAGCCGCTATATGACCTTACCGGTGCGGACGGCGTCCGGCATCGCGTGTTTCGGATCGCGGACCGGCCGGCCGTCGAGGAGATCACGGAAGCGTTTGCGGCGGTTCCGCACACCTACATCGCGGACGGGCATCACCGGGCGGCGAGCGCGGTCAAGGTCGCTTTGATGCGGCGGAAAGCGAAGCCGGCGTATACCGGAAAAGAGGAATTCAACTTTTTCCTGTCGGTCCTGTTTCCCGCGGACGAGCTATGCATTTTCCCGTACAACCGGGTGGTGAAGGAAACGAAACTGCGTTCTCCGGAAGAAGCGGAAAAGTGGCTGAACAAGGTCTGCGATCTGGAAAAACCGTCAGAAAATGCAAAGAAGGCCGTCCAGCCGACGGAAAAGGGCATGATCGGCGTTTATTGCCGCGGAAGATGGATCCGGGCGCGCTTCAAGAAAAAGTACCGTTCGGACGACGCGGTCAGAGGACTCGACGTTTCGATCCTGCAGGACCAGCTCCTCGCGCCCGCGTTTCAGATCAGGAACCCGAGGACCAACCACCGCATTGCCTTTGTCGGCGGCATCCGCGGACCGAAGGAACTCGAAAAGCGCGCCGGGGACAAGGGCGTTGCATTTTCAATGTATCCGCCGACGATGGAAGAACTGCTGCGGGTCGCGGACGAGGGCAGGCTGATGCCGCCGAAGAGCACCTGGTTTGAACCGAAGCTCCTTTCGGGCTTCTTCATGCATCTCATTGAACGTTAACGGTCAACGATGACAGAGAGGAGAGATCATATGGGTTTACTGGACAGTTTGTTCAACCTTGGAAAAAGAGAGATCCGGAATGCGGCGGAGAACGCCTTGAAGGAAAAGGCAAAGTCCGCGAGCCAGAAAGTGTATTCCTATACCTTCGAAAAAATGCCGGAGAACCTCGAGGAACTGAAAGCCATGCGGGGCGCGGATCTGAAGGATCCGGCGACCGTCGCGGCGTTGTGCGTGCTGGCGCTCGACCGGTACGGCAAGGACCGCGAGGCGTGCTTTGCGATGATGGATTACTTAAAGGGACCGGAGCCGCTTACGCCGTATGAAAAGCAGATGATCAACAACCAGCACATGGACGGAAAAGATTACGTGCTGCGCTCGTACCTCGAAGGCGCGGCGCCGGAGAACAATTACACGCCGTCGCAGCCGTTCACGATCAAGCCGTTTGAGAATCCGTACAGCCGGGAGAATTACAGCAGCGGCTACATCAAGATCTTTTTGAACAGCGGCGGCGCGGATTCGGCGCGCTACGTCGTGCTCCGCACGAAACCGTCGACGGGGCAGTGGTTCATCAACCAGTTCCAGGGCCTGCTTTCCGGCATCCGGATTCCGAAGGAACAGGACAAGTGGGCATAAGAATGCAAAAACCCGGCGCGCTTCTTTTGATGCTCTGCCTCGCGGCAGCGCTTTCGGGCTGCATCCGGATCGTCGTCAAGGATCCGGACGGGCTTTCGGTGCCGCAGGAGACGGCGTCGGAAGAAGCACCGGAAACGACGGAAAACGCCGACGGCTGCGTGCCGGTCACATCGCTCTTCAAAGGGGCGCTTCCGAACGGTGAAAACCTGCAGGTCCTGTTTTCCGGAGAATTACCGGAGACGGAAACCCTGTATTACGCTTCGTTCCGGGAAGGAAACTGCATTTTCACGATTGCGAAGGGAAAGCGGCTCCGTGTGCGCCGCTTCCTTTTAGAGGCCGGAACGGCGGACTCCTTTGAGCTTCCCGTCTTAGCGCCGGTCACGGATGAAAAGGCGGGCACGGCGCTCTGCCGCGTCATCGCATTGGAAGACGGGTGCGCCTATTATGAGTGTGAAGACGAACTGATCTTTTACGATGCGTCGTTTCAGGAGACCGGGCGGGTGAAAAAGGACAGATATTCAGAGGTCTTTCCCGCGGGAAAGGGTGCGTGCTCTGTGAATCAAGCGGAACTGAAGCTCTACCGGCCGGACGGCACGACGAAAACCTTTGAGATCCCGAAGGCGTCCTTTGCGTTCGGCAATACCGTGCAGTCCTTTGACGGCGGCATCTGGTTTTTAGCGGAGGATCCGCTTCAGATGGAGGCCTGGTACCGGTTCGATTTGGAAAAAGAGACCTTTACGCGGACGGGCGTCGTTTCGACGGATCAGGCGGAGACGACCGACACGTCGATCGTTCCGGGCGCGTTCCTCGGGCCGTACGCGGCGGGCAGGACGGCGGTCTACGATCTTTCGGAGGAAGAGGCGGAGACCGGCTTTGTCCACGCGCTTCAGGAAAAGGAAACGGTGATCGGGCTCCGGGAAGGGACGCTCCTCACCGCGGTTTATGTGACGAACGAAACCGGGCGGGAGACCTATGAGCAGGAGGTGACGCTCCGTACGTACGCGTTTTCAGAAGACACGGCGGGTGTGACCGGGAAAATGCGCGCGGTTTCCCCGGATACGATGGAAGTCACCGATTTCTGGATCTATGACGGCTATGCGGTCTTTTTAAGCAGCAATGTCTCGAAAACCGCGATGCTTCTCGCGCTTCCGGTCGGAAATGCGCCGGCGGGAAACCCTGCGGAAACGTGTCTTACGAAGAATCCCGGCAGATCCGGGCTGGAACGCTTCGGGGATCTCGACTTTTACGAGGTAAAGGAGTATCCGCGGGCGTCCTACGTGGAGCGGGAAACGAGCCGCCTCGGTGTCGGATTCTATTTCGGAGAAGACGCACGCCTTGCGGACGTCGGCGATTATGAACTGACGATGGCGGAAAACCGCGCGGAGACGATCCATGTGGAGACCGCGGTTGCAGACTGGCTCCGGAAGTTTCCGGAAGGGCTTTTAGACGACGTCATCGCGCCCTTTGAAGGCATGGACGTCTTCTTTGTCCGGGAGATCAAGGCCCGGGAAGGCAATGCGGTACCGGAAGCGGCGGCTTACGTCGACGTCCGGAAGAACCGGCTCTCCCTCGTGATCGCAGAGGGGTCACTGAGGACGATTTCGCACGAGTTCATGCATTGCATGAAACTCGCGGGAGAGCGTTACTGTTATAATTTCCTCTGGCTCCTTCAGGATTACAATCCCGGCGGCTTCCGTTATGCGGGGACCTATAAGGATCTCGAACACCTCAGCGTTGATTATACGCCGCTCGACAGCAGCGTCCCGTCAAAGAGCGGCATTTACTTCGTCGCTCCGTACGCGAAGGTCAATGCGTCGGAGGACACGGCGCTGATCTTTGAGGAGATCGCCGCGACCGACGGCCTCCATGCGCCGGCGCTCGAAAGTCTGCCGTTACAGAAGAAAGCGGCGTTCCTCTTTGAAGAACTCCGCCGCGCGGTCCCGTCGATACGGGACAAAGCGCCTCTTTTTTGGGAAACAACGCTTGCCGAAAAGCAGGCGTCATAAGTCATACATCATTACATCAATGCAGAATCAGGAGGAATCTAAAATGTACGAAATCAAAGTGACAGTCACCGGCATGATGTGCCACAACTGCGAGCGCCATATGGCCGAGGCCGTCGAGAAGGCGTTTCAGGCGCGGAAAGTGAAGGCGGACCATGAGAAAAACGAGGTAACGTTCGTTTCCGCGGAACTGCCGGCGGAAGAAGCGGTGAAAAAATGCGTTGAGGATACGGGATATATCTTTGGCGGCATGGAATCAAAGGAAAAAAAGAGGCTGTTTTCATAAGCGGAATCATCAATCCGTTCTTGACGATGGCTTATAGAAAGAGTAAAATGAACAGAAATTAAAAAAGAGAGGCGCTGATCATGAAACGTGTATACAATTTTTCTGCCGGTCCGGCCGTACTGCCGGAAGAGGTGTTGAAGGAAGCTGCTGAAGAAATGCTGGATTACCGCGGATGCGGCATGTCGGTCATGGAAATGTCCCACCGGTCAAAGATGTATCAGCAGATCATCGATGAAGCGGAAGCGGATTTCCGCGAGCTGGTCGGCGTTCCTGACAATTACAAGGTGCTGTTCATGCAGGGCGGCGCATCCCTGCAGTTCGCGATGGTGCCGATGAATTTCATGAAGAACCGTGTGGCGGACTATATCGTCACGGGCCAGTGGGCGAAGAAAGCGGCGGCAGAGGCGAAACTTTACGGCGAAGTGAACATCGTCGCGTCTTCCGCGGACAAGACCTTCAGCTACATTCCGGACTGCTCGGATCTTCCGATCTCCGAAAACGCGGATTATGTTTACATCTGCGAAAACAATACCATTTACGGCACAAAATACCATGAGCTTCCGAATACGAAGGGAAAGAACCTCATTTCCGACGTCTCCTCCTGTTTCCTGTCCGAGCCGATGGACGTCACGAAGTACGCGTACGTGTACGGCGGCGTT
>CAMZDH010000008.1 GCA_947305345.1 uncultured Lachnospiraceae bacterium
ACTGATCGTCGCTTTGGTGGGCCGTTACCCCGCCAACTGGCTAATCAGACGCGGGTCCATCTCACATCACCGGAGTTTTTACCCCTGTGCCATGCGGCACTGTGGTCTTATGCGGTATTAGCGGCCGTTTCCGGCCGTTATCCCCCAATGTGAGGCAGGTTACCCACGCGTTACTCACCCGTCCGCCACTAACATTCGCCTTCCGCTTCAAAGAGCAAGCTCTCCTCCGTTTCAAGCAAGCGTCCGTTCGACTTGCATGTGTTAAGCACGCCGCCAGCGTTCATCCTGAGCCAGGATCAAACTCTCAATAAAAGTTTAATTCAGGCCGATGAAGCTTAGCTTCATAACCTTTATTACTGTGTTTTTGGGGACCGTCTTTCGACAGTCCGTTCTGAATAAAATCTAATTGATAGAAATTTTCAGGGTTGGTTATACGATTCAATTATCAAGGTGCAAAACGGTCTCGCATTTTTGCGGCCATCTGTTGGAGTATAACAAAGAACCCGACTCTTGTCAAGAACTTTTTCTCCTTTTGGAACTTGGTTTTTCACTCCGGTAGAGCGGAGAAGGAGGGATTTGAACCCTCGCGCCGCTACAAACGGCCTACCCCCTTAGCAGGGGGGCCTCTTCAGCCACTTGAGTACTTCTCCATAAGTGACCGGAGCGCCGTTGCCGCAGTTCCGTAAAGAATGCACTGTCCTCGACAGTGCATCCATAATTATATAGGAAACGGCCCTTTTTGTCAACGCTTTTTTCCGCTTTTTCCCTTGTTTTACAAGGGTTTTCGCGCGCTACAAGATGTTGTATGGAATGCGTCTCCGAAGCCATAAATCTTCCGCCTGACCGAAAGCGGCCGGCGGCAGATTTTTGCGTAAAACCGCGGATTATTTCTCCAGCGATTCCAGAAACTTGACGACGTCCTCAACGGTCTCAAACGCCGCGAGCTGCTCGTCCGGAATCGTGACGCCGTATTCTTCTTCGATCGTCATCAAGAGCTGGAGAATGTCGAGCGAATCCGCACCGAGATCGTTCTTGATACGGGATTCTGGTTTGATCGCTGCCCCGTCGATCCGAAGCTGCTTCGCTAAGATTGCCTGTACTTTTTCAAACATGTTTTTTCCCCTTTTTGTATGATTATGGTTTGATCAGCCGGTTTCCGCATGCCGCGCAGAAATTCGACGTATAGAGATTTTCTTTACCGCACTGCGCGCAGAAGATCCGCCGCGGTGCCTGCTGAGGCTGCTGTACCGGCTGGGGCGCCCGATAAGGCTGCGGTTCCGGCTGAGGCGTCGGCTGCTGTACCGGCTGCGGCGCCGGCTGGGCGGCGAGCCCTTTTTCCAGGTACTCGTAGATCAGCCGGATGTTGTTCTTATTCTTTCCGCCGTCCACCAGCTGCGTCGGCATCGCACATTCCGAATGGATCTTGACGTCCGTTCCCGTTGCCGTATATGTCAGCGTGATCGTGATGCGTTCCCCGTACGACAGGGCGCTCATGCCGTGGTGGATGCGGTACCAGACGCCCGTGTCCGTCGGATTCTCCGAACGGAAGATCAGGTTCAGTCCCGCATTTGCGATCCCGCGCACCTTCTCCTGAAAATACGCCGGCGAAACCGCATAACTTCTCGTTTCCTCTGCGCTTCGTGCCATGGTTCATTCGCAATGGCTGTCAATGCGTCTTCGATCCGTCCGTTCAGTTCCGTCTTCTCCATCCGGTACGCCTGCTCAATGCATTTGTACACCGCGACGGCCTTGCTGGAGCCGTGACCCTTGACCACGACCTTCGCCGTGCCGAGCAGCACGGATCCGCCGTAATTCTGATAGTTCATGAATTCCTTCTCTTCCATGAACATCTTTTTCATCAGCCCCGCGCCGATCTTGTAGATCGTCTTGGAGTAAATGTCCTTTTTCAGCTTTTTCAGAAGTTCCAATGCGGTGCCTTCGGTCGTCTTCACGAGCACGTTTCCGGAAAAGCCGTCGGCGACCACGAGATCGATGTCGCCGCTTAAGAGCTCCCTGGACTCCATGTTGCCGATAAAACGGATGCCGGGCGTGTTCTTTAAGAGCTGATACGCGTTTTTATGAAGGTCGTCGCCCTTTTCCTCTTCAACTCCGACGTTTAAGAGCGCGACGCGCGGGCTTTCGATCCCGTAGACGCATTCCAGGTAAAGGCTCGCCATGACCGCGTACTGCTGAATGTGGTCCGGCGTGATGTCCACGTTGGCGCCGGTGTCGCAGATGCCGACGATCCCGCCGGTCATCGTCGGAAGGATCGGACAGAACGCGGGCCGGATCACATTCTTAAGCCGCCCGATCCGAAGGAGCGCTGCCGAAACGAGCGCGCCGGTCGCTCCGAGGGAAACGAGCGCGTCCGCTTCATCCGTCCGGAGAAGCTTCACAGCCTTCATCATTGAGCTTTCCTTCTGTAGCCGGATCGCGTCCGTCGGCTTCATCGAGGTATCGATGACGTCCGGCGCGTGCACGATCGTGACGCGCGATGCGTCGAAGTCCTTTCCCGTGAGTTTTTCTTTCAGAATGGCTTCATCGCCCGTAAGGATCAGATGAAGATCCGTTAGTTCCGAGAGCGCCCGGACGGCGCCGTCGATGTTCGCGTCCGGGGAATGGTCCCCGCCGAAGCAGTCCAATACGACCTTGATCATTACAGTTCCTTCTGTCACAGCTTTTTGACGTAGCTGCGGCGCTTTTTGTGTTCCACGGCGTCAAACCGTTTCCAGAGGTTCCGGATCGCCGCATTGTCCTCTAAGTTGAGATTCGTCTCCGCATGCTCGATCTTGTCGTCGTAAAGCATGTGCATGAGGCGTGCGGCAATGCAGACGCTGATGCCGCGGTTGAAGTATTCGGGCGCGACGCCGATCAGCCCGAAATCCAGCACCTTCGGGTGGCGGATCGCATGCAGGAGCTTCGGCAGCACCGTCGGATAGAGGTGTCCGCCCGTGCCGACGAGCGCTTCGCCAAGCGACGGGAAGCAGAGTCCGAGCGCGACCAGCTCTTCCTTTTCATTCAGGATGACGCCGACGTATTTCAGCTGAATGATGAGCTTGAAATTGTCCAGCATCATCTTTTTCATGCCCTCGGTGAAGGGGACCGTGCCGTAGATCTTCTCGTAGGAGTCGTCTAAGAGCTTGAAAAACGCGTCCGCGTACTTTTTGATGAATTCCCGGACGTTCTTCGCCTCGCCCCAATGCAGATGATAGCGCTCCATGATGAGCTCAGACATCTTGTCAAGCGACCAGTCATAGTCCGGCTTTAAACGGATCTGACTCTCAAACCAGTCGACTTCCTTCTTGTAGCCGAGCGCTTCGATGTGTTTCGGGTAATACGGATAGCTGTACTGCTCCTCGAAGGTCGAAAGCTGATCGAATCCATCGATCAAAAGCCCTTCCCGCTCCAGATCGGAAAAACCAAGCGGCCCGACGATCTCTTCCATCCCAAGACGCCGTCCCCACGCCTCCACCGCGTCAAACAATGCCCGGAACACCTCCGGGTCGTCGATCGCGTCGATCCTGGTGAAACGGATCCGCTTCTCGTGATCATTTGCGGCTTTCTGAAGGATGCCGGAGATCCGGCCGACCATCCTGCCATCGCGGTACGCATTGTAATAGACGGTTTCGCAGGTGTCGTTATAGACATAGTCCTTCCGGAACAGCTTCTTTTCGTCTCCGTAGAGCGGCGGGACGAAATACGGACAGTCCTTGTAAAGCTTCAGCGGAAAATCCAGGAATGCCTTCTGCAGCCGCTTCGTTGTTGCCTCCCTGATTTCTACCATCTCTTCTCTTTTCCGTTATCTTTGGGTCGCGTGGAAGGTGACGCCGATGCCGTTCGGTCCGCAGTGCGAGCCGGCGGTCGGATTGACCTCGACAAATTCGATGTCGCATTCACCAATGCGTTCTTTCAGCATTTCCGCAAACTGCTGTGCAAGCTCCAGGCTGTCGGAATGCCCGACCAGGATCCGGTGGTTCTTCACGTCGTCGCCGAGTTCCGCAACTTTGTCGACCAGCGCTTCCAGGGTCTTCTTCCGGCCCTTCGCTTTGCCGCAGGAGGTCATGCGGCCGTTCGCGTCCATGTAAATGATCGGACGGATGCCGATTAATGTCCCCATCATCGCGGAAAGCCCGCCGACGCGGCCGCTCCGGTGGAAGAACTTCAGGTCGTCCGCCATGAAATACATCGCGAAATGATCGACCTCGGTCTACGCCCATTCTACGATCTCCTCCGCGGTCTTTCGCGTCGATCTCATAGAATTTCCGTTCCGGATACTTTTCCAGAAGCTCCTTGACGGCCTGGTCCATGAAGTCAAACGTGTTTGTCATCACGCGCGAAAAATGCACATAGAGAATGTCATTGCCCGCTTTGAAGTCCGGCTCGAAATAGTCGATGTACTTCTGTTTCGAGATCGCGCTCGTCGTCGGCAGAACGCCGCCGCGCAAACGCTCGTAAAACGCGTGACCGTCAAAGGTTTCGAAGTCCTCGTAGGGATGGACGAGCTCGCCCTCGATCGTGTAAGGCATGCTGATCAGCCGGTATCCGTACTTTTTGCAGATCTCCGGCGTCATGTCACAGTCTGTGTCCGTGAAAATTACGTACATTTTTTCCTCCTTTTTCTTGTATTATTCAAGGATCATAATATAGTCGTAGACCGGCTGGAGCCCTTCGATGAGAAAGACTTCCGCGTCCGGATATTCGTTTTCGACCCGCGTCTTCAACGCGTCCGCCTCGGCTTCTGAGGCCTCCGCGCCGCGGATTAAAAGGATGATGTCGTAGTCGGACGCGTCCAGTTTTTCGAGCAGCATCGCTGCCGCGCTCTCCCGGTCTTTGTCGTCCACGCGGATATCGTCGTTCGTAAAACCGATGTAATCCCCTTCGCGGACTTCGACGCCGTTCATGAAACTGTTGCGCGTCGCCTTGGAGACAAAGCCCGTGACCGTGCTGTCGATCGCTTCTTCTGCTTCGGCAAGCACCTCTTCGACGGTCGGAAGCGCCGTATTCATCGATGAAAGGACGCCGTAGCCCTCGCCGATCGTCCGCGTATTGAGGACGTAGACCGGAACGGCCTTAAACAGCCCCTGCGCCTGCTTCGCGGTCGCGACGACGTTGCTGTTGTTCGGCAGGACCAGAATGTGGTCCGCGTTCAGGTTCTTGAACGCGCGCAGGAAATCCTCCGCGCTCGGGTTCATGCTCTGGCCGCCCTCGATGACCTCGTCCGCGCCGAGCTCCTTGAACAGCTTTTTCAGACCTTCGCCGTTCGCGACCGTGACGATGCCGTATTTTTTATGGAATTTGACCTTCGGCTGCGCGTCCTCGTCCTCATGACCGATCGTCTCGTTGTGCTGCAGGTTCATGTTCTCGATCTTCAGTTTCAGGAATTCGCCGTACTGCTGGCAGTGGCTCATCACGTCGCCGGGTTTCATCGTATGCACGTGCACCTTGACGATCGTTCCTTCGTTGAAGGCGACAACGGAGTTGCCGACGCTGTTCAGGTAGTCGGTCAGCGCGTTTAAGGAAAACGGGTGCTCCTCGCATTTCTTCGTCTGCAGGCGGAGCAGAAGCTCCGTGCAGTAGCCGTACGTCAGCTCGGAATCTTCGGTGAATGCGCTAAAGTCCGTGGGAGCGGCCGCGTTTTCGTTCTTCGCGATCGCCGCGGTCACTTCCTCCCCGTCCAGCGCTTTTTTCATGCCCTCGGCAATGTAGACGAGACCCGCCGCGCCGGAATCGACGACGCCGGCCTCCTTTAAGACGTCCAAAAGCTCCGGCGTCCGGTCGAGAGACGCGTGAAGCTCGCGGATGAAATCTTTGAAATAACTGTCCATCGTGCTCTCGTCCGACAGCTGAGCGTTCGCGTAACGCACGGAATCCCGATAGACGGAAAGAATCGTGCCGTCGACGGGCTTCGACACCGCGCTGTACGCTTCCTCAATGCTGTCCTCGAACGCCTTGCCGATGACACGGACCGAGGCGCTCTCACTGCCGTTCAGGCCCTTTGAAATGCCGGAGAAAATGCGGGACAGAATGACACCGGAATTGCCTCTCGCGCCGAGCAGCATCCCTGTCGCGATCTTCTCCGCGACGACGGACAGGTTCATTTCCTGGTCCGCCTCTGCTGCTTCCGTGCCCGCGCGGATCGTCAGAAACATGTTGTCGCCGGTATCTCCGTCCGGCACCGGAAACACATTCAGTTCATTGACGACCGCCACGTTCCGGTACAGATTTGCCGCGCCGGACCGGACCATGCTCCGGTAAAGTTCGCCGTCGATTCTATCATTTTGCATATCTTATCTCCTGATCTGTTCTGTCGAAGGGACTTTTCGCGCCAGGCGGCACATTTTCAGCACCACGAGCTGCACCCACCGGGCCGCATTCTCCGTCTCCTCTTTCAGTTTTTTGAAATCCCATTCCCGGATCTTCTCCGCCAGCTTCATCAGCGCCTCTTCGGGCAAATGCTCCTTTCCGTAGGCGCGGATGCATTGGACGAGCATCCGGGTCTTCTTGGTCATGTACGCCATCGCGCGGCTGCTCGTGTGGGTGAAGGAAATCGTGTGCTCGCCGTAGCGATACGACCGGTTCGTGCCGTTCGTGACATAGGTCCAGACGAGCGGCGCTTCCTCCCTTAATCCGAATTCGACCAATGCGGTCTCGTTGGAAGGCATCAGATCCCATCCGTTCTCACGGGCAAGCGCTTCCGCGACGAGGTGCGGCTTCGGGGTATCGGAAACGCCGTCCGGGATCCAGAAAATGGACCGGAGCACGCGGTCGATCTTCCCGGCTTCCTGAAGTCTCGTCAACATTTTGGAGACCGTCTTCGGCGCCGCGAAATCTACGAAGTCCGCCACGCTGATGACCGACCCGGGCGCGAGAAAGCTTAACCGCTTCTCCATTTGCTTGTACAGACTGAATCTCATTTTGGCCGAAAATCTCCCTCGAATGTCGAAAAAAGTATATACTTTTTTCACTGCTTCCGTCAATACCTTTTTCGCGACGTCCCGCGCGGCTTTCTGTATATCTGCACGGTCGGCAAAAAAGAACCCCCGCGGCTTTTTGAACTGCCGCAAGGGTTCCGCTGCTTTTTAACATTATGCTTTTTCGAGTGTTTCCTCCGCTTTTTCGGCCGCTGCCTCCGGACCGTCAGGCCCGTTCTCCCCGTCCGGATCGTCTTCCGAGCCGCCCCGGATGACCGTAAACGACGCGATCTTCGTCTCAGAATCCTTGCCGATGCTCATGAGCTTCACGCCGCTCGTCGTCTTGCTGAGAAGCGGAATGCCGTCGACCGTTGTCCGGATGACCGTGCCGCCGGTCGTGATGAGGAGGATCCCGTCACCGGGTTCGACGAGGACCGTTCCGACGAGCTGTCCGGACTTTTCGGTGACTTTATACCCCTTCGCGCCCTTGCCGCCGCGTCCCTGACGGTTGTATTCATCGAATGCGGTCCGCTTGCCGAGCCCGTTTTCGGAAACAAAGAGGATCGTCTTGCCGGGATCTTCCACCTCGACCGACACGAGTTCATCGCCCGGAAGGAGCTTAATGCCCCGGACGCCGATCGAATTCCGTCCGGAGAGACGAATCTCCTTTTCGTTGAAGAAAATGCTGTTGCCCGACTGCGCGACAAGCAGCACGTTGGATTCACCATCCGTGTCCTTGACCGAGATCAGCTCGTCGCCCTCGTTCAAATTGATCGCGATGAGGCCGGTCTGACGGACATTCCGGTATTCGGACGCCTTCGTCTTCTTGACCGTGCCGTATTTCGTCGCCATCACGATGTAGCGGTTTTCATCAAGTCCCCGCTGCGTGACGAGAGCCGTGACCTTTTCGCCCGGCTGAAGCTGCAGAAGGTTGATGACCGGCGTGCCGCGGCTTGTCCGCTGCGATTCCGGGATCTCGTAGGCCTTCAGCTTGTAGACGCGGCCCTGATTCGTGAAGAACATGACGTTGCTCTTGTTGAGCGTCATTTCGAGCGCGGTCGTATAGTCCTCGTCCAGGACCTGCATGCCCTTGACGCCGCGTCCGCCGCGGCTCTGCTCCTTGAAGCTGTCGAGTGACATCTTCTTGATATAGCCGAGCTTCGTCATCGCGATCACGACCTCGGTATCGGCGATCAGATCTTCGTCCGCGATCTCGTCATCGTCCGCTTCGATCCGTGTTTTCCGTTCATCGCCGTATTTTTCACTGATGGCCGTGAGTTCGTCACGGATCACGCCGAGCAGCAGCTTCTCGTCCCCGAGGATCGCCTTCCACTCGGCGATCTTCGCCTCGAGTTCCTTGTATTCCTGCTCGAGCTTTTCGCGCTCTAAACCCGTCAGCGCGCGAAGCCGCATGTCGACGATCGCCTGCGCCTGCGGATCTGACAGCCCGAACCGCTCCATTAAATGCGTTTTCGCTTCCTGAACGTTTGCCGAACCGCGGATGATCCGGATGATCTCATCGATGTGGTCCAATGCGATGAAAAGGCCTTCGATGATGTGCGCCCGCTCCTCCGCCTTCCGTAAGTCAAACTTCGTCCGGCGCGTAACGACGTCCTCCTGATGCCGGATGTAGCATTCGAGCATCTGAAGAATGTTCAGGACCTTCGGCTCGCCGCCGACGAGCGCGAGCATGATGACGCCGTAGGAGTCCTCCAGCTGCGTGTGCTTCAGAAGCTGATTCAGGACCACGTTCGCGTTGACGTCCCGGCGAAGCTCGATCACGATCCTGGTGCCGTCCTTGCCGGACGACTCGTCGCGAATGTCGGTCATGCCGTCGACCCGTTTGTCCTTATGGAGCTCCGCGATCTTCTCGATGAGGCGCGCCTTGTTGACGAGGTACGGGAGTTCCGAGACGATGATGCGGTTCTTGCCGTTTTCCATCGGCTCGATCGTCGTAACTGAACGGACTTTGATCTTGCCGCGGCCCGTGCGGTACGCGGCGTTGATGCCGTTCCGCCCGAGGATCACCGCGCCGGTCGGGAAATCCGGTCCCTGAATGACCTGCAGCACCTCGTCGATCGAGGTCTCCCGATCCTCTTCAATGCGGTTGTTGACGATGAGCCGCACTGCGTCGACGACCTCCCGGAGATTGTGCGGGGGAATGTTCGTCGCCATGCCGACCGCGATGCCCTGGGAGCCGTTGATGAGTAAGTTCGGCACCCGGCTCGGGAGCACCGTCGGCTCCTTTTCGGTCTCGTCAAAGTTCGGAACGAAATCGACGGTCTCCTTGTTCAGATCCGCGAGCATTTCCATCGCGACCTTCGACAGCCTTGCTTCCGTATACCGCATGGCCGCTGCGCCGTCACCGTCGACCGAGCCGAAGTTGCCGTGCCCGTCGACGAGCGGATAATGCTCGTTCCATCCCTGCGCCATATAGACCAATGCGCCGTAGATGGAGCTGTCGCCGTGCGGATGATATTTACCCATTGTATCACCGACGATACGGGCGCATTTACGATGCGGCTGATCGGGCGTGTTGTGCAGCTCCGCCATCGAAAACAGGACGCGCCGCTGCACGGGCTTTAAGCCGTCCCGGACGTCCGGAATCGCGCGCGAGGTGATGACCGACATGGCGTAGTCCACGTAGGACTTTTCCATCGTCGCTTTCAGCTCGACTTCATGAATCTTGTCATAAACGTTAGGTTCCATTTTCTTCTCCCGGATCAGCTGTCGATCGTCGCGTATTTCGCGTTCTTTTCAATGAATTCACGCCGCGGTTCCACGTTGTCTCCCATCAGAATGTTGAACGTGTGATCGAGCTGAGCCGCTTCCTCTTCGTCATATTGCACTTTTTTCAGCACGCGGCGTTCGGGGTCCATCGTCGTTTCCCAGAGCTGGGATTCGTCCATTTCACCGAGGCCTTTGTAGCGCTGGATCTTGTTCTGACTGTCGCGTCCGACCTGCTCCAGAATGCCGTTCAGCTCCTCGTCCGAATACGCGTACCACATTTTCTTGTTCTTTTCGAGCTTGAATAACGGCGGCTGCGCGAGGTAGACGTGGCCCTCCTTGATGAGCCCCGGCATGAACCGGTAGATGAACGTGAGCAGGAGCGTCGCGATGTGCGCGCCGTCGACGTCGGCATCGGTCATCAGGATGATCTTGTCATAGCGGAGCTTCGAAATGTCGAAATCCTCATGAATGCCGGTCCCGAAGGCCGTGATCATCGCCTTGATCTCCTCATTGTCGTAAATGCGGTCGACCCGGGCCTTTTCGACGTTCAGGATCTTGCCGCGGAGCGGCAGAATCGCCTGGATGTTCCGGTTCCTGGCGTTCTTTGCGGAGCCGCCGGCGGAATCGCCCTCGACGATGAAGATCTCGCATTCCGCGGGATTCTTGCTGCTGCAGTCGGAAAGCTTGCCGGGGAGCGACAGGCTTTCGAACGGGCTCTTCCTGCGCGCCATGTCCCGCGCCTTCCGGGCCGCTTCCCGGGCCCGCTGCGCGTTGATCGACTTATCGCAGATGATCCGCGCGACTTGAGGCGTCTGCTCCAGGAAATAGGTCAGCTGCTCGGTCACGACAGATTCGACTGCGGTCCGCGCCTCGCTGTTGCCGAGTTTCTGCTTCGTCTGACCTTCGAACTGCGGGTTTTCGATCTTCACCGAGATGATCGCCGCAAGGCCCTCCCGAATGTCCTCGCCGGAAAGCTCCGGCTCGCTGTCCTTTAAGAGTTTATTTTCCCGCGCGTACTTGTTGAATGTCTTCGTCAATGCGTTCTTAAAGCCGGTCAGGTGCATGCCTCCCTCCGGCGTGTTGATGTTGTTGACGAAGGAATAGATCGACTCGGTGTAGGAGTCGTTGTGCTGCATCGCGACTTCGACGCGGACGTTGTTCTTAATGCCGCTGCAGAAAATGACGCTTTCATAGAGCGGCGCTTTTGCTTCGTTTAAGTATCCAACGAACTCCCGGATGCCGCCTTCGTAATGATACACGGCCGGCTCCCGCGCCGTGCGCCTGTCCAGGAGCTCGATCTTTAAGCCCGCCGTGAGGTAGGCCATTTCGCGCATCCGTTCGGCGACGGTATCGAAATCGAAGACGACTTCCTCGAAGATCGTCGCGTCGGGATGGAACGTGACCGTCGTGCCGGTCTCTTCGGGACCGCATTCGCCGATGACACTGAGTTTTTCAACGACCTTGCCGTACTCGTAGCGCTGCTTGTAGATCTTGCCTTCGTGTTTAATGAAGACCTCCAGCCAGTCGGATAATGCGTTGACGACCGAAGCGCCGACGCCGTGCAGGCCGCCCGAGACCTTGTATCCCCCACCGCCGAACTTGCCGCCGGCGTGCAGGATCGTAAAGACGACTTCGACCGCGGGGATGCCCGCCTTCTCGTGGATGCCGACCGGAATGCCGCGGCCGTTGTCCTCGACGGTGCAGGAATTGTCCTCGTTCAGGATCACTTTGATGTGATCGCAGTAACCCGCGAGCGCTTCGTCGACGGAATTGTCCACGATCTCGTAGACCAGATGGTGAAGTCCGCGAATGGAAGTTGACCCGATGTACATGCCGGGACGCTTCCGGACGGCCTCTAACCCCTCCAGAATCTGAATCTGACTTGCGTCATATTCATTTGCGTGTTCGTTACCCATTTGTTACCACTCCGTTTGCTATTCTGAATACAGGACCGATCGTCTCCTGCCGCCCGACAAACTCCTCGAGCCCCGTGCAGGTGATGAAGGTCTGTAACGTCTGCATGTTTTCAACAAGATACTGCTGCCGCCGGGAGTCGAGCTCCGAAAAGACGTCGTCCAGCAGTAAGATCGGGTTTTCGCCGGTTTTTGCCTTTAAAAATTCGATCTCCGAAAGCTTTAATGCGAGCGCGGCGGTCCGCTGCTGCCCCTGGGACGCGAAGATCCGCGCGTCCACGGTCTCCTTTTTCCCGCCGTCCCGGTCGGTCGAGAG
>CAMZDH010000009.1 GCA_947305345.1 uncultured Lachnospiraceae bacterium
GCATTCGGTCTACGTTGACCAGTGGGACTGGGAGCGCGTGATCCGGAAGGAAGACCGGACCGAGGAGACCTTAAAGGAGACCGTCCGCACGATCTTCAAGGTCGTCAAGCACATGGAGCACGAGGTCTGGTACAAGTATCCGAAGGCCTATAAAAAACTGCCGGACGACATTTTCTTCATCACTTCCGAGGAATTGCTCCGGAGGTACCCGGACTGCACGCCGAGAGAGCGTGAGAACCGCATTACCAAGGAATACGGCTGCGTCTTCGTCATGAAGATCGGCGACCGCCTTTCGAACGGCGAACCGCACGACGGACGCGCGCCGGACTACGACGACTGGCAGCTGAACGGCGACATTCTCTTCTGGTACGAAACGCTGCAGTGCGCGCTCGAGATCTCGAGCATGGGCATCCGGGTGTCGGAAGAGTCGCTGGTCGAGCAGCTGATCAAATCCGGTCATGAGGACCGCATGAACCTGCCGTATCACAAGGCGCTGATCGACGGAAAACTGCCGTACACGATCGGCGGCGGCATCGGGCAGTCCCGGCTCTGCATGCTGCTCCTCGACCGGGCGCACATCGGAGAAGTGCAGGCGTCGGTCTGGCCGGCGGAAATGGTGAAGACCTGCAAGGAGCACGGGATCGAACTGTTATAATGCATCACGTTTTGGAGGAGACCATGGAGTTTCTGGAGTTTGTCAGCGCTTCCCCGACCGCGTTCCACGCGGTGGCGGAGGTGGAAAAGCGGCTCGTAAAGGCGGGCGCGACGGTCTTAAAGGAAAAGGACGCCTGGGACTTAAAGCCCGGGAAGACCTACGCGGTCAAAAGGAACGGTTCCGCGATCATCGCGTTCACGGTCCCGAAGGGCGTGAAGGGGTACCGCGTTTTCGCGTGCCACGCGGATTCTCCGATGTTTAAGATCAAGGAAAATCCGGAGCTTTCCGTCGAGAACAGGTACGTCCGGCTCGATACGGAGCGCTACGGCGGCATGATCCTCTCGACCTGGTTCGACCGGCCGCTGTCGGTCGCGGGCCGCGTCGTCGTGAAGAAGGGGCGCGGGCTGGAGGAAAAGCTCGTCGACTTCGGACGGGACCTTCTCGTCATCCCGAACGTCGCGATCCACCAGATGCGGGAGATCAACGACGGCTTCCAGCCGAATCCGCAGGTCGACCTCCTTCCGCTGTACGGCGGAGGGGAAGCGAAGGGCCGGTTCATGCAGCAGGTCGCGGAGCTTGCCGGCGTGAAAGAGGAGGACGTCCGCGGGCATGACCTCTTCGTCTACAACCGCGAAAAAGGCACCGTATGGGGCGCAAACGGGGAATTCATGAGTTCTCCCCGGATCGACGACCTGGAATGCGCGTATTGCGGCATTTCGGGCTTTCTCGCGGGCTCTCAGAAGCGTTACGGCGCGGTCTACGCGCTGTTTGACAACGAAGAGGTCGGTTCCGCCTCGAGACAGGGCGCGGCGTCGACGTTTTTACGGGACACGCTGGAGCGGATTTCGGAAGCGCTCGGGGACACGGCCGAACTCAAAAACCGCCGGATCGCCGACTCCTTCTTACTGTCCGCGGACAACGGGCACGCGGTGCATCCGAACCATCCGGAAAAATGCGACCCCGCGAACCGGCCGTATCTGAACGGCGGCGTGCTGCTCAAATTCAGCGCGAACCAGCGTTACACGACGGACGGCGTCTCGGCGGCGATGTTCCGGGCGTCGGCCGAAAAGGCGGGCGTCCCGACGCAGGTGTTCTTCAACCGGTCGGATACGGTCGGCGGCAGCACCCTCGGCAACCTTTCGGTCCTGCAGGTGCCGTTCCCGAGCGCGGACATCGGCCTCGCGCAGCTTGCGATGCATTCTTCTTATGAGACGGCGGGCGTTTACGACCTCGAATGCATGACGAAGCTCGCGACCGCATTCTTTGAGTAAAACACGATTGGATCAAGACGGATGAAAGGTCTGTTCAAGGACTTAAAACCGCATAGGAAGGAAGTCGTCCTGGCGCCGCTTTTCAAAATGCTGGAAGCGGGGTTTGAGCTTGCCGTGCCGCTCGTCATGAAGCACATCATGGACGTCAGCATCCCGGCGGGCGACAAACGGGAGATCGTCCTGATGGCGCTTCTCCTGTTCGGACTTGCGGCGGTGGGACTTCTGTCGGCGGTGACCGCGCAGTACTTCAGCGCGAAGGCGGCGACCGGTTACGCTTCGACACTTCGGAACAGGCTCTTTCAACGCATTCAGCGGCTCAGCTTCACAGGACTCGACACGATCGGGACGTCGACGCTGATCACGCGGATGACGAGCGACGTGAACCAGGTGCAGAACGGGCTGAACATCACGCTCCGGCTCTTCATGCGCTCGCCGTTCATCGTCTTCGGGGCGATGATCATGGCCTTCACGGTCGACGCGCGCGCCGCGTGGATCTTCGCGGTCGTGATCCCGGTGCTGCTCGCGATCGTCTTCGCCATCCTGTTCGTCACGATGCCGCGGTACCGCCGGGTGCAGGAAACGCTGGACCGCGTGACGCGATCGACCCGGGAAAATCTGACCGGCGTCCGCGTGATCCGCGCGTTCCGCCTGGAAAAGAGCGAGAATGAAAAGTTCCTGGAGACCAATAAGGTCTTAAAGGGCTTCCAGACCGCGGTTGGGCGGATCTCCGCGTTCCTGAACCCGGTGACCTACGTCGTCATCAACGCGGGTGTGATCGCGATCCTCTACGTGACGGGAACGCTCCACACGACGCGGGGCGCGGCCGTCGCGCTGACGAATTACATGAGCCAGATCCTCGTCGAGCTCGTGAAGCTCGCGAATCTTCTGATCCTGATGGCGCGGGCCGCGGCTTCAAAGAAGCGGATCGACGAGGTGCTGAAACCGCGAAGCGACGATGAGGACGCCGCGCTCGTGCAGGCGGCGAACGGACCCGCAAAGAGCGACGCTTCGGCAGATCATGCGTTCGGCACCCCGGCCGTTGTCTTCGACAACGTCTCAATGCAGTATGAGACCGCGGGGAGCGAAGCCCTGACGGGCATCAGCTTTACGCTTCGCCGCGGGGAGACCCTCGGCATCATCGGCGGCACCGGCAGCGGCAAATCGACGCTCGTCGAACTCCTCGGCGGGTACTATCCCGCGAAGGAGGGACGCATTCTCATCGACGGAAAGCCGATCGGGGAATACGATCCGGTGACGCTTCGGGAGAAGATCGGATACGTCCGGCAGAAGGCGGTGCTGTTTTCCGGCACGGTGCGGGAAAACCTGCGGATGGGAAAGGATCATGCTTCGGACGAGGCCCTTTGGGAAGCGCTTTCTGCCGCGCAGGCGGAGGACGTCGTCCGGAAGAAGGAGGGCGGTCTTGACGCCGAAGTCGGACAGGACGCGCGGAACTTCTCCGGCGGCGAACGGCAGCGGCTTTCGATCGCCCGCGCGCTCGCCAGGGATCCGGAGATCCTGATTCTCGACGACGCTTCGTCCGCCCTCGATTTCGCGACGGACGCGGCGCTTCGTCAGGCGATCGCCGCGCGGCAGAAAAACAGCGCGGTCGTGATCATTTCCGCGAGGACCGCGTCGGTGATGCACGCGGACCGGATCCTCGTTCTGGAGGACGGGAAGACCGTCGGCACGGGGCGGCATGAAGAACTTCTTGAGACCTGCCCGGTCTACCGGGAGATCTATGATTCACAATTTCATTGAGGTGAGAAAAATGGGGAAAAACGCAGCGTTTGACAAGGACACGATCCGGCCGTATCTTCATGGCGCGGTCCGCGTCTGGGAAGATGAGGGGTGGCTCCGCTTTTGCCGGTTTACGAAAAAGCAGATGAAGACCTTCGACGAACGCGGCGTCGTGCTTCGGCCGCACTGCAGTTCGGGCATGCTCTTGGAGGCGTCCGGCAGGATCGAAAGGATCTCGTTTGATTACGAGGTCCGTAAAGGCAGCGCCCGGGAGTATTACGGTTTCGACTTTCTGGAGGATGGCGTCCGGATGGACGGTTTCACCGGAGAAGGGCTTCCCGTGACCGGCCATTACGAATACGTGCCGACCCGCCCCTGCCGCGTGACGGTCGTGCTTCCGAACCTGTCGGAGACCCGGCTGAAAAACGTCGTATTCGAAGGCACATACGAGCCGGTCGTCCGGAAGACCAGGGTCTATTTCGCGGGCGATTCGATCACGCAGGGGTACGACGCGCTGGTGCCGATCCATTCCTACGCGAATGAGGTGACCGAGGCGCTTCAGTTCGAGACGCTGAACCAGGCCGTCGGCGGCGACGTCTTTGAAGAGGCGAATCTGGATCCGGACCTCCCGTTCGATCCGGAGCTCGCGATCGTCGCCTACGGGATCAACGACTGGTCCAAATGCCGTCTGATTGAGAAGACCGCGGATGCCTACTTAAAGAAGCTCCGCGAACTCTATCCCGGCATCCCGGTCTTCGTGCTCCTGCCGATCTGGCATTTCCCGATCGACGACGTCCGTCCGGCTTCCGGATTGACGCTTGAGAACGCGCGCTTGATCTATCAGGCCGCGGCCGAACGGAACGGCTGCATCGTGCTCGACGGGCGGAAGTTCCTTCCGCAGGATCCGGAACTCTACTACGACCACCGGACGCATCCGAACGACAAGGGCTTTTCGTACTACGCGAAGGGCGTTCTGGAGGCCCTGAAGGCGCACGGGATCGGTTGACAACCGGACGCGCGCGCGGATATACTGAACTGTAAGACTGACATTACGGAGCATTCATGAATAAAGAAGAACTGCGAAGCGCGTTTTACGGCGTCTTCGGAAAAACGGAAGAACCGCCGGTCACGGTCTTTTCACCGGGCCGCGTGAATCTGATCGGCGAGCATACGGATTACAACGGCGGGCACGTCTTTCCCGCCGCGCTGACGATCGGCACGTATTTTGCCGCGCGGAAGCGCAAAGACCGGCTCGTCCGCTTCTTTTCCGGCAATTTCCCGGAGAACGGCGTCGTCTGCCGGTCGCTCGACGCGCTTTCCTACGACCCGGAATACGGGTTTTCCAACTATCTGATGGGCATGATCTTTGCGCTTCAGACCGTGAAGGGGTTTGAAGTCACGGCCGGTCTTGACGTGTACCTTTGGGGGAACATTCCGAACGCGTCCGGCCTGTCCTCCTCCGCGTCCGTCGAGCTCGGCATGGGAAAGGTCCTCGCGGCGCTCTTTGATTTCCCGGTGGACAACGGGGAACTCGCGCTTCTCGGACAGTATTCCGAAAACCATTATAACGGCGTGAACTGCGGCATCATGGACCAGTTCGCGATCGCGATGGGAAAGAAGGATCACGCGATCTTTCTCGACACCGCGACGCTGGACTATCAATATGTCCCGATCCGCTTAAACGGCATGAAGATCGTGATCTCCTGCACGAATAAAAAGCGGGGGCTCGCGGATTCGAAATACAATGAACGGCGCTTAGAATGCGAGACCGCCCTGGCGGAGCTTCAGAAGGTCGCGAAGATCGGGAGCCTCGGCGAACTCACCGTGGAACGGTTCAATGCGCTGTCGGACGAGATCAAGGATCCGGTCCGAATGCGGCGCGCCCGCCACGCGGTGTACGAGAACCAGCGTACCGTGGAGGCGGTGAAGTTATTGAACGCGGGCGACGTCGCGGGCTTCGGACAGCTGATGAACGCGTCCCACGTTTCGCTTAGGGACGATTACGAGGTCACCGGGATCGAGCTCGATACGCTCGCCGAGGCCTCGTGGGAAGTGCCCGGCGTCCTCGGCGCGAGAATGACCGGCGCGGGCTTCGGCGGCTGCGCGGTCGCGATCGTTCGGGACGAAGCGGTCGACGGCTACATCCGCCACGTCGGGGAAAAATACAGGAAGACCGTCGGCTACGAAGCCGCGTTTTACGTCGTCGAGACCGGCGACGGCACCTACGTCTTTTAAGGTCTCATTTGACCGGGAGGATCACATGACAGAAAAGAAACCCTATTACATTACGACGGCGATCGCCTATACGTCCGGCAAGCCGCACATCGGAAACACCTATGAGATCGTGCTCGCGGACGCGATCGCGCGGTTCAAACGTCTCGAGGGCTATGACGTCCGCTTCATGACGGGTACGGACGAGCACGGGCAGAAGATCGAGGAAAAGGCGAAAGCGACGGGCGTCACGCCGAAAGCGTTCGTCGATGAGGTCGCGGGCGAGATCAAACGGATCTGGGACCTGATGAACACGTCTTACGACCGGTTCATCCGGACGACCGACGAAGACCACGAGCGGACCGTCCAGAAGATCTTCAAAAAACTCTACGACCAGGGCGACATCTACAAAGGACAGTACGAAGGCCTCTACTGCGTGCCGGACGAGACGTTCTATACGCCGTCGCAGGCGCCGAACGGCGTCTGTCCGGACTGCGGCCGGTCGCTCGTCAAGGCGAATGAGGAGGCGTACTTCTTCAAGATGAGCAAGTACGCGGACCGCCTGATCGAGCACATCAATACGCATCCGGAGTTCATTCAGCCGGTCTCCCGGAAGAATGAGATCATGAACAATTTCCTGCTCGCGGGGCTTCAGGACCTCTGCGTCAGCCGGACCTCCTTCAAATGGGGGATCCCGGTCGAATTCGACCCGAAGCACGTCATTTACGTCTGGATCGACGCCCTGTCGAACTACATCACGGGGCTCGGCTATTCGGTGGACGGGGCGTCCGACGCATTATACAAAAAGTACTGGCCGGCGGACGTGCACCTCATCGGAAAGGACATTCTCCGGTTCCATACGATCTACTGGCCGATCATGCTGATGGCGCTCGGCGAGCCGCTCCCGAAGCAGGTCTTCGGTCATCCTTGGCTGATCCAGGGCGGGGAAAAGATGTCGAAATCCCGCGGGAACGTGATCTACGCGGACGACCTCGTGTCGATTTACGGCGTCGACGCGGTCCGGTATTTCGTCATGCACGAAACGCCTTTTGAGAACGACGGCGTCATCACCTGGGACCTGATCACGGAACGCTTCAATTCGGAACTTGCGAACACGCTCGGAAACCTCGTGAACCGGACGGTCTCGATGAGCAACAAATATTTCGGCGGACTGCTCGAAACACAGGCGGTGTCCGAGGATCCGGACGGCGATCTGGAAACGGTGCGGAAGAAGACGGTCGAAGACACCGTCGAATGCATGCGGACGCTGCACGTCGCGGACGCGCTGACGACGATCTTCAACCTCTTCAAGCGCTGCAACAAATACATTGACGAGACGATGCCCTGGGTGCTTGCGAAGGATCCGGAGAAGAAGGGGCGTCTCTCGACCGTGCTCTACAACCTCGCGAACGGCATCATGACCGGGGCGTCGCTTCTTGCCCCCTTCATGCCGGATACCGCGAAACGGATCGCGGAACAGTTCAGGACGCCGCTTCGGGACGTCGAAGGCCTCCGCGCCGAGGCGCACGTCGTGCAGTACGGCACGAAGGTGACGGGCGCGCCGGAGATCCTGTTCTCAAGACTCGATGAAAAAGAGATCCGGGAGAAGGCGGACGCGATCATGGCCGCGCAGAAGGCGGCGGCGCTAAAGGAAGCGGGTGTTACGGAAGAAGCGGGGGAAAAACAGGAGGAAAAGGCATTGACGCACAAGGAGGAGATCGAATACGACGCGTTCGCGAAGATGGAGTTCCGGATCGCGACCGTATTGTCGGCGGAGGAAGTCCCGAAGTCGAAAAAGCTCCTTTGCCTGCAGGTCAGATGCGGCAGCGAGACCCGTCAGATCGTTTCCGGGATCAAGGCGTATTACAAACCGGAAGATCTCGTCGGGAAGAAGGTCATGATCGTTGCGAATTTAAAGCCCGCGCGCCTCGCGGGACTGGTCTCCGAGGGCATGGTCTTATGCGCTGAGGACGAGGCGGGCAATCTTGCCGTCATGACGCCCGAAAAGGACGTGGAAGACGGCGCGGAAGTACTGTGACATCGTTTCTGTGAAAGGGGGATCCCATGAAGAAAATCGTTCCCGCTAAAGGCGGCAACCGTTACGTTCCATACGAAAACCGCACCGGCGAAACCTCCCGGGTCTTTTTTACGAGAGACCTGTCTCCGGAAGGCCTTTTGAAGATCTACGACCGCATTGCAGGCGTTCTGGAAGGAAAGATCGCGGTCAAGGTGCATACCGGCGAGGCCAAGGGGCCGAACATCATCCCGCGACCCTGGGTGCAGATGCTGTTTGAGAAGCGCCTTCCCGGGGCGACGATCGTCGAAACGAACACCTATTACAAGGGCAGCCGCTATACGACGGAAGAGCACCGGAAGACTTTGGAGACCAACGGCTGGACGTTCGCGCCGGTCGACATCATGGACGCGGACGGCGTCGCCACGCTCCCGGTCCCGGGCGGCAAATGGTTCACGGAAATGCACGTCGGAAAGACGCTCCCGGATTACGATTCCCTGCTCACCCTGACGCATTTCAAGGGGCACGTGATGGGCGGCTTCGGCGGCTCGAACAAGAACCTCGGCATCGGCTGCGCGGACGGACGGATCGGGAAGGGCGAGATCCATTCCCGCAAGGGCTCGATCAATCCCTGGGGCATCGTCGAAGAAGAGCTGATGGAGAGGATCACCGAATCCACCTGGGCGACGGTCTCGCATTTTCAGCCGCGGATCGCGTACATCAACGTCATGCGGAACATGTCGGTCGACTGCGACTGCATGGGGCCTTTGGCATCGCCCGTGGAGACGCCGGACATCGGCATCGTCGCGTCGCTCGACATCTTATCGGCGGACAATGCGTGCATGGACATGATCTACAGTCTCCCCGACGGCGGCGGGAAGGCGCTCGTGAAGCGCGTCGAATCGCGGCACGGGCTCCGGCAGCTTTCCTACATGAAGGAACTCGGCATGGGGAACGACCGGTACGAGCTGATCGACATCGACCGCGGCGACGCCGTCATCACCGCGGCGGAAGCCGTTCAGGACGTGCAGCCCGGCTGGCGTCCCGACGCGTACAATACGTTCCCGGGCAGGAACAAACTGTAAACGTTTCGCAAGAATAATAAAAGTCCCGTACCGGATCGGTGCGGGACTTTTTGGATGTTGAGGCTTTAAAGACCGGCTCAGGCCTTTGCCGTCATGTACCCGATCAACATGACGACCATTTCGGTGATGATGCCCGGGATGACCGCCGCGAACGGCAGGTGGATGACGCCGGTCAGATTGAGGATGCCGAGCACAAAGCAGACGAGCGTGCCGGTGATCACCGAAGCAAGCGCCATCCTCGTCGAGACCCGCTTCTTCGGCAGGAAGAAGAGGAAGAACGCCGGCGCGAAGATCGTGCAGCCCCTGAGCGCCATCGAAAGGAACGTGAAGTCCTGGATCGTATCGTTCGGGATCAGAACGGTGAGGACCGCCGCAAGCGCGAGGAAGCCGAGGATCAGTAACGCGTTGATCCGCTCGTATTTCGGGCCGGAGGCCTCTTTTCCGCGGTGAATGAAGTCGCGGTTCAAGAGGTTCGCGACGCCGAGCGAGAGGCCCGCGCCCGAGCCGACCGCGGCGATGAACAGCGTCCCGATCATGATGCCGCCGATGAATTTCGGGATGCCGGAATGTTCGAGAATGAAGGATGTGAGCGCGATCTTCGCGAGCCCGGCCGCGTTTTCCGCAAGCTCCGCGGGCGTCGCGATCGAGCGCATGTAAAGCCCGACCATGATGCCGAAGAGCCCGAAGAAGGTCGTCAAAAGGACGCAGATCAGAACGCCGGTCCTTGCGGCCTTTTCATTTTTCGCGCCGATGATCGACTGCACGTAAACTTCCGTACAGACGACGCCGATGATCGGAGAGATGAACGAGCCGAAATCCGTGCCGAAGCCGCGGCAGAAGAGGCTCTTGAAGTTCCGGCCGGTCTCGGCGCTGAAGCTGTCCATAAGCGCGGACGTCGCGGAGAGGCCGCCGATGAGCTTTAAGGCGATCAGTCCCGCGATGACCATCGTGAAATACATTAAAAACGTCTTGATGATGCCGACGATGCTCGCGCCCTTGGTGCCGCCGAAGATCACGTAGAGCACCATGAACGCGGCCGTAATGAAGATCGCGCCGGTCATGCCGAGCTGCTGGAAAATGACGATCAGGACGGCGCTGCCCGCGAGGATCTGCGCCATGACGTTGATGAGCGTCCCAATGATGTTCAGGATGCCGGAGACGCGGGAAAGTTTTTCGCCGTAAGCGTTCCGGAGGATTCCGATCAGCGTCTTGCTGCCGGAGTTCCTGAACGGTTTGATGTAGAAGAGCAGCAGCACGATGCAGGCGACGCCGGCGCCGAGTGTGAAATGCCAGGCGCTCATGCCGTAATTGTAGGCGAGCTGCGCGGTGCCGACGGTCGAGGTGCCCCCGATCAGTGTTCCGGTGATGAGGCCCGCCACAAGTCCGGACGAAAGCGCGGCGGAAGATTTCTTCTTCCGGAAGCCGGTCACAATGGATGTCACGACGATCGCGAGGATGGCAACAAGTATGCCGATCAGCAGTGCAGGTTCCATAAAAAATGCCCCTTTTTGTATCAGGATGTTCCCATTATAGTCTTTTTTGAGGGAAATGCAACCGCGAAAGGCCGCGCCGTCATGCTTTCGGCGGCGCGAGGATCATTTTGCAGATCTTGTTGCCGAGGATCGAGAACTTCTGCTCGTATTCGGTCATGACGTTCTCCTCGGCGTAAGGGCTTTTGTGAAGATCGCGGGTCTCGAGAAGCACCTCCCAGCCGGAGGCGCGGGCTTCGGAAAGAGAAAAGTCGAAGAGCGCGGCGTTGTCGGTCTTGAATTCGATCGTGCCATTGGAAGAAAGGAGCGGCAGGTAGCGCGAAAGAAACTCCCGCGACGTGAGGCGCCTTTTATGGTGGCGGTCCTTCGGCCAGGGGTCCGAGAAGTTCAGGAAAATGCGGTCGATCTCGCCTTCACCGAAGATCCCGCCGATGCCCTCCGCGTCGAAACGGAGGAAGTAGAGGTTTAGAAGCTCCGGCAGGGTCTCCCGCTTTTCGATTGCGCGGAGCAGGACCGACGAGAACTTCTCGATGCCGAGGAAGTCGATCTCCGGATGGAGGAGCGCCATTTCGGAAAGAAAGCGGCCCTTGCCGCTTCCGATCTCGACGTAGAGCGGCCGGTCGTTGTGAAAGACCGCGCTCCGCCACTGTCCCTGCATCGCGGCCGGATCCTGAATGACGTAGCCGCTCCCCTGTATTTTTTCATCCGCGCCGGGAATGTTCCGAAGTCTCAAGGTCTGTCCCCGCCTTCCATCCGATGCCGCAGGATCATTTTTGCGATCTCGAGGTCGAGACTCGTCGTGATCTTCCGATTTTCAAGGCTGCCCTCGGAAAGCGTCACGGGATGATCCGTGCAGCGTTCGACGACCATCGCGTCGTCCGTCACTTCAGAAAGCGCTCCGGCGGCAAGCCCGGCCTCGTAGGCCCTTTGTAAAAGCGCCCGTTCAAAACTCTGCGGCGTCTGCACGGCATAAAGCGTCTTCCGGTCGGGCGTCGACGTCACGAAAATGCCGCCGTCCCGCTGCGCAGCGCATTTCACGGTATCGCTCACCGGCACCGCGGTCGCGGACGCGCCGGAAAACATGGCCTCAGAAAGCGATTTTTCGATGATTTCCGGCGTGACAAGGCATCTCGCCGCATCATGGACCATCACGTAGGAAACGTCCGGAGAAACCGCATTTAAGCCGTTCAGAGAGGAGACCCAGCGCTCGGCCCCGCCCGGGATCACGCGGATCTTTTCCGGCGACAGCGGGGCGGTCTCTTTTTTTACGCGGTCGACGTCCGCTTCCCCGGTGACGAGGATGAGCTCGTCCACGAACGGCAGGAACGCTTCGACGCTGTACCGGTAAACGGGTTTCCCCAACAAGTCCATGAATTGTTTTGCGGGCGCGTCCTT
>CAMZDH010000010.1 GCA_947305345.1 uncultured Lachnospiraceae bacterium
TTCTGGTTCAGGCTGTCGATCTTGACGAACGGAGCCAGATAGGTATCGAAGGAGGAGAATGCCTGGGCGCCGGCCCATTCATTCTGCATGATGCCGAGGAAGTTCACCATCTGGTTGCAGAGCGTGGACAGGTGGCTTGCCGGGGAAGACGTGATCTTGCCCGGGACGCCGCCGAGGCCTTCCTGGATCAGCTGCTTTAACGACCAGCCCGCGCAGTAGCCGGTCAGCATCGAAAGGTCGTGGAGATGGATGTCGGCATTGCGGTGCGCGTTGCCGATCTCCTCGTCGTAGACCTCGGACAGCCAATAGTTCGCGGTGATCGCGCCGCTGTTCGAAAGGATCAGGCCGCCGACGGAATACGTCACGGTCGAATTCTCCTTGACGCGCCAGTCGTTGATCTTCAGATAGTTGTCAACGATCTGCTTATAGTCGACGAGCGTCGTCGACAGGTTACGGAAGCGCTCGCGCTGCTTCCGGTAAAGTATGTAGGCCTTGGCGACCTCATCATATCCGGCGCGGATCAGGACCGATTCCACAGAGTCCTGGATCTTCTCCACGCTGATCAGGCTGTCCACGATCTTCGGCTGGAAATCGGCCGTGACCTTTAAGGCCAGGAAGTCGATCACATCCGGGGTGTACTGCATTTCACAGGCGTCAAACGCCTTCGTGATGGCGCCGCTGATCTTTGATAAATCGAACTCGACGACTTTTCCGTCTCTCTTTTCTACGCGATACATAATGCAATCCCTTCTGCTTCGATTCCCCGCTTAAGGATTCTCCCCGAAATGTCTCAGAAATGAGTCGAAATGTGCGTGCAGCAAGGCTGAAACGCGTCCGCTCCGGCACCCGCTGCGACTACATAAAAAGAAAAAAAGGGCGATACCCTGACATTATCGAAGCATAGTCAGTTTATCGCATATTTTGTGTCTTGTCAAGACGGAAACACAAGATATTGTGTTTTAATTTTTTAACATTTTGTATTTTTCAGAGCTCGACGCCCCGGACGCCGACGGACCGCACGAAGGGTTCCGCGGCGGCTTTCATTTCCTTTATTTTATCGCGGGAAGGGGCTGTAAGCCCCGGCGCGATCGTATGGCCGCTGTCCACAAAGCACTGCAAAAAGTAGCGTTCCGAACCTGCGATCCATTGTCCAATTTTTCCAAGATCAGCCGCCGAATGCAGCTCTTCCACGACCGTCGTGCGGAACTCGAAGGGGACGGCGTTCGTAAGAAGATACGAGACGGTCTCCTCGAGCGGGGAAAGGTCGATCTTCGGCACGCCGACGGTCTCCCCGTACTTCTCTTTCGTGTTCTTGATGTCGACCGCGACGTAGTCGATGAGGCCCGCCCCGACGAGCTCCTTTAAGTACTTCGGATAGAATCCGTTCGTGTCGAGTTTCACCTGCATGCCGAGCGCCCGGACGCGTTCAATGAAGTCCCGGAGGCCCTTATGGAGGAGCGGCTCGCCGCCCGTGATCGCGACGCCGTCGAGGATCCCCTGACGCTTCTTGAGATACGTTAAGATCACGTCCTCGTCGTAGGTCTCGAGTTCCTGAACGTCCGTAACGAGGAGCGCATTGTGACAGAAGGGGCACCTGAGATTGCAGCCGCCGGTAAAGACGGTCGCCGCCGTGTGCCCCGGATAATCCAAAAGCGTCAGTTTCTGAAAGCCGTAAAACTGCATTCAGTCCTCTCCTCAGCAGTAGATCTTCTCCTCATGATGCACGAGCATATCCCCCTCGTATTCCAGCACCATCGTGAAGAACCTGCATTTTTCCATGTACTCAAAGAAAATGCGATCGCCCTCCCAGATCGGGAGCTTCGGCACATCCGCTTTCGGCACCCAGACGAGCTCGCCTTCCGGGCAGTCTTTTAAGAGTTCCCCGGTAAACCCGTCCGCGGTGAAAAGGTGCATGTGCTCGCCTTCCCACTTGTCCGACCGGAACGTGATGACGCCGCAGTACCGGTAGGAAGTGAGCGTCAGTCCGGTCTCTTCCAGGACCTCGCGGAGGACGCATTCCTCCGGCGACTCCTCGCCCTCGAACTTGCCGCCGACGCCGACCCATTTTTCGTGGTTCAGGTCGTTTTTCTTCCGGACCCGGTGCTGCATCAGCCAGCACCCGTCCTTTTCAATGTAGCAAAGACTCGTTTCTTTCATTGCCGGAAGGGCTCCGCATTTTCCCTGATCAAAGCGCCTTATTCGTAATCGTAGAAGCCGTGGCCGGTCTTCACGCCGAGGCGGCCCTGGTCGACGAGCGCCTTATAGGTATCGTACATGTCGGGCTTTTCACCGGTCTTCTTGTAGAGATCGTCCAGTTCCTTTAAGCAGACGTCGAGGCCGATCAGGTCTTCGATCCGGAAGAAGCCGCGCTTGAAGCCGAGGCCGTGTTCCATGGAAACGTCCACGTCCTGGAAGCTGCAGTAGTCGTTCCCGACGAGGTGACGCGCGCCTTCGGAAATGTCCGAGCGCACGAGCCGGGAGATCATGCCCTTCTCTTCCCGCTTGATCCAGATCGGGAGCTTCCCGAGGTCAATGTAATACTGATACAGGGAAAGGATCGCGTCCGGATCCGTATGCGGTCCCTGCATGAGCTCGACGATCTGATCGATCGCTGCGGGGTAGAAATAATAGAGGTTGATGAGGCGATTCGGATGCTTCACGCATTTCGTGAACTGAGACGACGGAATGGTCCCGGAAGTGGTCGCGAGGGTCGCGTCTTCCTTCATGAGGCCGTCCAGCAGGCTGAGCGCCTTGCACTTCGCGTCGAAATCGTCTTCCACGGCTTCGACGACGACGTCCGCGCCTTTGACGGCTTCTTCCAGCTTGTCCGTGACGGTGAAATGCTTCAGCGCTTCTTCCGCCGCTGCGTCGCCTTCAAGCTCTGCCTTCGCCCACGCCAGAGCGTCCGCGCGCTTCTTTTCACATGCGTCGAATACGACGGCTTCCCGTCCGCTCTTCGCGGCATCCAATGCGGCTTTCAGACCGGAATAGTTCGTCCCCAGCACGGCCACGCGCTCGATCTTCCTCAGCGCGACGCCTTCCGGAATGTCCTCGTACGGTTTGACGGTATAGGGCTCCGCGTAATCGTAGAAGCCGTGTCCCGCAAGCACGCCGAGCCGTCCCCGGTCGATGTAATCCTTGTAGGTATCGTACATCGCCGGTTTTTCGCCGGTCCTTTTATAGTTATTGTCCAGCATGGTGAAGGTCAGGTTCAGACCCGTCTGATCCGCGGAGCGGTAGGCGCCCCATTTCCGGCCGAGGCCGCATTCGAGCGCAATGTCGACGCCCTGGAAGCAGCAGTAGCCGTCCTCGACCAGCACGCGGCTGTTTAAGGAGAAAGATGCCAGAATATAGTTGCCGGCAAATCCGCTGATCTCCTTCTTCATCCAGATCGGCTTCTTGTCGAGCGACAGGCAGAATTCGTAAGCGCTCCGCCCGGTGTCTTCGCTGGTATGCTCGCCCTGCACGACCTCGACGAACTTCATGACGAGCGCGGGGAAGTAGAAATGCATGTTGCAGACCCGGCTCGGGTTCTTCACGCAGTCCGCAAGGCTCGAGGACAGCATGAAGCTGGAATTCGTTGCAAGGATGGTGTCTTCACGGACCACCTCATTCAGCTGCCGGAAGACTTCCCGCTTCGCCTCGAGCTTCTCGAAAATGGCCTCGATGACGAGATCCGCGTCTCCGCACGCCTTTTTCAGGTCGTCCTCGACGGCAAAGCGCGCCTTGGTCGCGTTGACCTCTTCTTCGGTCATCCGCTTCTTTGCGATACGCCCGGCGAGGTATTCCTCCGCCCACTTTCTCGCGTCTTCCACGACGGCCGGATTGGCCTCGTAAACCGTTGCCGTATAACCGTGGATCGCGGCACATAGCGCGATCTGTCTGCCCATCTTACCTGCGCCGATCACACCCACTTTTTTGATTTCCATATTCGTAACCTCCTTTTAGGTCCTAATTTGTTTATAACTTGACCGGGAAAAGAAGTCAACCCGTACACTATAAAAAAGAATTAAATTATAATAAAATGCCGCGAAGACCCGGCGGTATGCGTTGCTCCGCCTTAGCCTCACTCCATCTCGGCTTCCCACCGGGATATGAGTTCCATAAAGAACGACTCCTCGGACGTCTGGCTCGCGCCGACGAAATAGTAATAGGTGTGGCCTTCGGTCTCAAGCGTTGCCGAAAACTCGCACAGTTTCAACGTCCACGTCTCGTTCTGATCTGCGATCCACAGCGTGTTATTGCCTGAAAAGGCGTAATATTGCACACTAAACTTCATGCCGGCAAGGATCTCTTTGATCGGCGTGTGTCCGTCCTTGGCGCTCCGGTCCTTGCTGAAATCCAGCGGCTTCCATTCCGTCTCCTCTTTCGCGCTTTTCACGAGTTTGTATTTCAATTCTCCGTCCTTTGCGGCAGCGATCGTGCTCCGCGCCTTGAGGAACGCTTCCTCTTCGCTCTTAAAAACGATCGGCTTATACACAAAACTCGCAGTTGACATCGCGTGGAATTCCGTATCGCAATAGACGAAGTACGGCATCTCGTACCGCCCCTCATATTCGCCCATGCGGGAACCAAGCGCCTTTCGAAGGTTCTCCGGCAGGCTCTCCGTCTCCGCGTAGATCGTCACGTAGAAATACGGGAGCGGCCGGATCAGGAGATATCCGCCGAGCGTGAACTGGGGATCGGTCTCCAGCACTTTGTCGTAGATCTCCGGAATGTATTCCGCATGGAGATATGCGCGGAGCGCTTCCTTCTCACTCTCTGAAACGCCCGGGATCTCTGCCGCATGCAAACCGTTCACAACGAAATCGATCGCCGCTTTTTTTCCTGCTTCGATCTCGCTTTCCGTCAGCGCGCCGTGCTGTTTTTTCGCGGCTTCACGAACGGCCGTGCCGATTTCCAGCACCTCCGGTCCGTAATTCGGCATGATCTCCACGGCATGCCCCGCCGTCGTCCATTGTCCGTCAATGCGTTTCAAAAGCAGGAGGTTTGAATTTCTGCTGAACGCCCCGGTCGGGCTCTCATAGCTCAGGTCGTATTTCACCGCTGCCGTTTCTCCGTCGTCATAGCAGAGGCGAATGTCTTCGAAAAAGTATTTTGCATCATTCTGCTCATGCGGCAGTTTCTTGACCGTCTTCCACCGGGCTTTCACGGAATCGGCGATCCGGCCGTTTCCGGAAACGTCCGCCCGCGTCAGAACCAACGTCATGTATTTGCGGATCCACGCCATCTCCTCTTCGGTAAACGCGTCTCCCGATTTGGAAAAATCCATGGTTCCAACGATTTCCTTCCGCTTCTCGATCTCGGCCTGCGTGAGCTGCGGTTCGGTATTCCGGAAGTCGTAGAGATAGGCGACGCCCATTGAGCGGTCCACGTAGAACGCGGTCAGGGCTTCCGGTTCGACGACCCGGAGCGGCAGGTATGGCTGTCCGTCAGGATCGTCGTTCAGCACCCGGAATGCGCTGAATTTGCCCAAGTTCATATCGCCTTCCTGTATCTCGTAAATGCTTTCCGCGACGTACGTCCCCTCTCCCGTCCGGTAAAAAGAGTGGGGATCATGATACCCGAAATCAAGACCATCCTCGTCGTCCTTTTTGGCAAGAACGTATTCTGTCCCTCTTTCGAGATCGACTGCAGCAAACAGTCCGGACGTCGGCCCATGCAGGAGGACGTCATCAAGATCACCCACTGCCCTATCCCAGATCGGACTGCCGAGCACTGTCTGAGTGGGCGTGTCGGTGGTATAGCCAAACGAGTACTCTGAACGCGATTGCAGGACGGGATAGGATTTCCGGTCGGCGAACTGATAATAGTACAGCGTCGTCTGTCGAATGGTCTCGAATCCGGTCGTTTTCCCCGAGGCATCCATGATCCATTCACGCTTCAAATCCTCAATAACCGTGTAAAGAACACCGTTCGGATAACGTTCCGTCGAACCGGGCACCTGGTAATTCGTTTGAACGTCCGAGTCGCCTTCATGGATGACTTCGATATCTCCCGTTTTGAGATCCAACAGCTTCAGAACGCGGCCTTCGAGAACCCTTCCGTCATTGCTTTCCATTTCCGCCAGCTTTTCGGGATCATTGTAGAGAGCATCCGGAATATCCGTGAAGGCGATTTTGTTCCCGATCGGATCGAGTTCGAGCGCGATTCGGGAAACGCCGCTCCAATCGTCATAGGAAAAGAGCACCTTTTCCGCTTTTCCGTGATCGCCCAGGATCACGACGCGGCGATGCCATGTTGTATCCCCGATCGTGCCTTCTTTCTGCGTCTGAACTGCCAGAACCCTGCCGTTCCACAGCGTGAATGAGCCGACCGTCCATCCGTCGTCGTCCACCCCCGGGACGGTTTTCAGAAGCGTGCCGTCCGCCTTGGAAAGGAACAGCATTGCCTTGCTTCCGTCGCCGAGCCGGTTTGCCGAGAAACAATACGCATCCGCCGTAGAACCTTCGTACGCGTCCAGCCGGTATCCGGCTACCTTGTACAGTTTTACATAGTCCTCTTTCGAATAGTCATAGACTCCGATCGGCCGCAAAGCGGAGTTCAGGTCTTCAAGCGTCCGCATTTCCGGGATGTCGGCTGTGACGTACTTCGGCCCCGGTTCTTCGGTTTCAGCCCCGGTTTCTGTTCCGGGTTCTTCGCTCGCCGACGGGTCTAAATTCTCCGTCGGTGCTTCCGTCCGGTGCGTGAAAAGACAGGCGGAAAGGATCATTGCGAGGACGACCGCCAGGATCGTGAGCGACGCCGCGGGTTTCCGGTAGCGCAAGACGCGTTTCACGCGCGATTTCAAGTTTCCCTCGCCGAACGCCACGGGATGCGCGAAAACGAGCTTTTCATTGGACGAGAGCGCCAGCATGGTCTCGCTGTAACGCACCCGCTCTTCTTCCGAGCGGTTCCGGACCACGCGCTCATCGCAGCTGAATTCCAGGTCTTTTGAAAAGCAGAAATACGCGGCCCACACGAGTGGATTGAACCAGTGAAGGATCAGGACGATGAACCCCAGAAACTTTTTCAGGTGATCGCCGCGTTTTAAGTGCGTTTCCTCGTGGAGGATCACGAAGCGCGCCTCTTCTTCTGAGATTCCGGACGGCAGGTAGATGCGTGGCCGGATGATGCCGAAGAGGAACGCTGTGGAAATGTGATCCGCCGCATAGACGCGGTCGCCGATCTTCTTCGAGGCGCGCGTTTTGCGGTAAAGGACGATGCAGGAAACGAAAAGATAGACCGTCATGGCCGCGACGCCCGCAAGCCACGCGAGGAACAGGATGCGATAGACGCGGTCGGTTTTCGTCGCGCCAAACAGCGGCTCTTTTACGGGCGCCGGTTCTGTTCCCGGCTGCACTCCCGGACGCACGTTCAGTGGGTCTTCCGCCGTTTCCGCATTGACCGGTTCAATCACCGGCACGGGGTCTAAGTCGGATGCGGGAACATAGGGTTCGTCTGCCGAAACGCTGCCGGGGTCGATCACTTCCTGTCCCTGATTCGGGCCTAACGGATCCGTTTTTCCGGGTTGGATTGGATTCACGTTCTGACCGGGTTCAGGATCCCGGACGTCCACGACGGGCTTGTCCTGATCGGAGACCAGCAGCCGGTCAATGGAACTGTAGCCGGTACTCACCTGATAACGCTCGCCGTCGCTGACGTTTTCCGGCAGGATCGAGCCGCCCGGCAGAATGCTGAGCCGGCTTCCGAAGGAAAACGGGATCAGCAGGCGGAGCGCCACGACTGCCCAGAGAATGAGCACGACGCTCCTCGGAATCTTCTTGAAGATCGCGCGGAACAGGAGGACGATCAACACCAGAAAGCCGCCCGAAATGCTCATGTTGAGGAGCGTAATGAATGCGTGTTTCATTTCGCGCCTCCTTCGTACGCGTCGATCATGGCTTTGATCTCACGCACTTCCTCGTCGGACAGTTTTTTTCCGGACGTGAACGCCGCGAGGAATGCCGGCAGGGACCCTTCGAACGCCTCGTATAGAAACGTCTTCCCAATCCCGCTCATGTATTCCTGTTCGCTGAGGCACGACGACACCGTTCCGCCGTCGTTCTTCACGTAGCCGCGGCTGCCCAGCCGTTTCAGTACCGTGTAGGTCGTCGACTTTTTCCAGCCGAGTTCGCCTTCCGCAAGCTCCACCAGCCGTCCGGACGCCACCGGTTCATTCTGCCAGATGATTTTCAGAAACTGCAATTCCACCGCGCCCAGACGGTTGACCGGCTCGGTGAAAATGTTCTTCGATTCATTTCGTTCCATTGGGATGTCTCCTTTCATGCTCGTCAATGACCGGCGTCCTCTGCCGGTCTACAGCCTGTCGACAATATTAGTCTACACGTTGTCGTCCGAGTTGTCAAGAGGTTTTTGGACCCCTGTAGCGCCGGACCGCCAAATCTTTGATGTTCGCCCGGATGGAAGCGATTCCGCGGCTCCCCGATGCTGTTTTGGACAATTTTTTTCAATTTGCCCTTTATTGCGGCCTCATTCAGTTGTATAATGCTATCAGATATCGCACAAAACCCTCCTTGGCTTTTGTGTGCGGGAACTTATCTTTTGATTTCAGGGGAGCGATCATGAAAGAGAAAACATTGCCGGGCCCGAACGCGTCACTCTTAGAACGGATCCGGATCATTGCGGCGGAAGGGTCGAAATCCAATCAGATCGTCGGCACCTATCTGCTCGCGCATCATGAGGCGGCGGAACTTACAGCGAACGCGCTCTCGAAAAAGACCGGGGTTTCCGAAGCAACGGTGGTCCGGTTTGCGAAGGGACTCGGATTCGCCGGCTATCCGGAGCTCATTGAAGCGCTCCGGGCGACAAACAAGAGCCGGCTGACCTCGATCGAGCGGCTGGAGATCGCCGAAGCACGGCTCGGATCGAACGCGCTGGAGGCAACGCTGAATGCGGAGATCCGAAGTCTCAAGGCCACGCTGGAGTCTGTGAAGCCGGAGTCGTTCGACTGCGCGGTGCGCGGACTGCTGCGCGCCAAAAACATTTACATCGTCGGTACCCGTTCCTCAACGTCCCTTGCGGACTACATGTACTTCTATATGACGCTCATTCTCGAGCACGTCCATCTCGTTCAATTCGCGACCGGAGCGGATCTTTATGAACAGCTTCTTCGGATCAGCGAGGACGACGCGCTCGTCGGCATCACATTTCCGCGGTATTCCCGCCGAACCGTGGAAGCCATGCGGCTTGCCAAGAAAAACGGGGCGATGACGATCGGGATCACCGATTCCGAGGCTTCTCCGGTCGTCCGGTCGTCCGATGTGCTCCTCTATGCCCGCAATGACGTGACGTCTTTCGTAGATTCACTTGTCGCGCCGATGGCGCTCATCAACGCGCTGGTGTCGGAACTCGGTCAGCGTCGGAAGAACGAGACCCGGCTGAATCTCGCGAAGCTGGAAAGTCTTTGGGAAGAAAACACCGTATACGATCGCGAGAACGATCTCTAAAAGAAATATTATGTGATAAAAATTTCAAATATTACATATAATCCGCTATAATCTCATAAAAAATGAAATTTTCTCAAAACAAGTCTTGCAAATTTGCAAGACTTGTGTTATTCTCTGTCCAATATTTTTAACTAGTTCCGCAAAGCGCCGAACGAAGAGGAGGAGAAAATGACACTGTACAACCCGTATGTAAAGCGGATCCATGAACTGTTTATCGAAAAGAACCCCGGGGAACCGGAGTTTCAGCAGGCCGTCGACGAGGTCCTGAAGTCGCTGCAGCCGGTGATCGAATCCCATCCGGAATTCGAGGAAAATGCGATTCTGGAGCGTCTCATTGAGCCGGAGCGTGCGGTCCGTTTCAAAGTCCCATGGCTGGACGACGAAGGAAAGGTCCACATTAACCGCGGCTACCGGATCCAGTTCAATTCCGCGATCGGGCCGTATAAGGGCGGGCTCCGGTTCCATCCGACCGTCAACGGTTCGGTCATGCAGTTCTTAGGGTTCGAGCAGACGTTCAAGAACTCGCTGACCGGCCTCCCGATGGGCGGCGCAAAGGGCGGATCCGACTTTGATCCGAAGGGAAAGTCCGACCGCGAGATCATGCGTTTCTGCCAGTCCTTCATGACGGAACTATATAAATACATCGGCGCGGACGTGGACGTGCCTGCCGGGGACATCGGTGTCGGCGGACGTGAGATCGGCTATCTTTTCGGACAGTATAAACGCATGAAAGGCGAGTTCACCGGCGTTCTGACCGGCAAGGGCCTCTCCTACGGCGGTTCGCTCATCCGGAAGGAGGCGACCGGCTACGGGCTTCTTTACATCGTGGAAAAGATGCTGAAGGATACGGCGGAGGATTCCGTTACCGGGAAACGCATCGTGATCTCCGGTTCCGGCAATGTCGCGATCTATGCCGCGGAGAAGGCGATCTCGCTCGGTGCGAAAGTGCTGGCCATGTCAGATTCCTCCGGCGCGGTTTACGACCCGAACGGCATCCGCCTCGACGTCATCAAAGTCATCAAGGAACAGGAGCATGCCCGGATCAAAGTGTACGCAGAGCGCGTCCCGGGCAGTCAATATCTTGAAAACAGCAAAGACCTCTACCGGATCCCGTGCGACATTGCATTGCCGTGCGCGACGCAGAACGAACTGGATGCGGACAGCGCGCGGGCGCTGGTAGCAAACGGCGTCATCGCCGTAGCGGAGGGCGCCAACATGCCTTCGACTCCGGAGGCCGTGGAAATCTTCCAAAGCGCAGGCATCCGTTTCCTGCCGGCAAAGGCGGCCAATGCGGGCGGCGTCGCGGTCAGCGGTCTGGAGATGTGTCAGGATTCCATGCGCTTCTTCTGGACGGCGGAAGAAGTCGATGCAAAGCTGAAAAACATCATGGAATCCATTTTCGTGAAGATCCGCGACGCGGCGGCCGCCTACGGCATGCCGGGAGACTACGTTTCCGGATCAAACATCGCAGGATTCTTAAAGGTCGCCGAAGCCATGGTGGCCCAGGGCATCGCGTACTGACCGGCGCTTTGTTCTCTTGCAATAATAAACCCG